>NZ_JAJCHL010000061.1:0-20334 GCF_020554505.1 Caldibacillus sp. 210928-DFI.2.18 | reverse complement strand
CTCCGAGGAAAATAAGCCAAACTGTCTCATAGAACAGCATCACCAGCCGTCTATGGGACAAAGTGGTACAAAAATCAAGCCCAACTGTCCCATAGAAAGGCTCTATGGGACAAAACAACGGGGAAAACAAGCAAAATAGTCTCATAGAACAGTGTAAACCCGCAGCCTATGAAAAAAATAATCAAAAAATCCCAGAGAACTGTCCTTCTATCATATACAAAACTTTATATTAAATAAATAATGAAAATACAAACTAACCAAAGTTTTAAAAACCGGACTACTCAGAAGCCCGGTTTTTTCCCTTACAAAATTCCTCGTTTGTAAATCGCATTCATGATCGGCATACCTATGACCATCACAGCAAACTCGCCAACTGCAGTTAATAGCCATGTTTCCCAAAAAGGTACACCAATTGCTAATTTCAACTCATATGCAACAATAAAAATCATTATTGAAAAGATAAATGAATTTGCGAGCATTCGCCCCCAAATATTTTTAATATAACGACTTAATAATATTGTGATAGAAAGGGAAATAACTGTGTGAGCTACTCCAAAAATTAAATCATATGGCAACAATGTGGAGAAAAATAAATTGGATAAAAAGACACCAATCACGACCCCGAAGAAGTACTTTTTGTTAAATACAACGAGGTGATTAAAAATTTCCGGAATCCGAAACTGGATGTTCGAGAAGGCAATTGGTTGAATCACGGCAGTAATCGCAATGTATAACGCCGCAACAATTCCGTTAATAGTAATTGTTCTTAATTTCATTTTAACAAATTCCTTTCCTTAGTTTTTTTACGTGGGATGGTTTCGAACCACGTCGGTCTTAACCGAAAAATGAACGGTTTAAATTATACAACTAATTTTTATAGAGAACAAGATAAAAAATGGTTAAGGTGAGTAGGCTCATCAGGAAAAGGTCTAACTTTGAGAGTAAAATCCAACAATCTTCCCAACATCAAAAGAGTCCCATCAACGGAGCTACATACAACATCGACTACTATATTCAGAGTCAAAGCCCCTTTATCTATATCAACAGTACTACGACCAAGTTAAGCCGTAAAAACAAATATGTTCCTTTCTAAACAACCTAATTAAATAAAAACGCCAGACTTCAAAAGGAGCCTGGCAAAGCACACTGTAATAAGTTAAATCCGTTTCATTTGTTCACTTCACGTTCTGTCCCAATCCTGATATTGTAGGCATAAAGTAACAACAAGTTAAAATCCGTCTTCATTTGCTGTAAACGGGATGTTGAGGCGATTTTCAACGTTACGTAACCGTTGATTTAACCGTTGTAATCTGCGTGTTTGTTGTTGGTTGACATCATTTAATCTTGTCACTTCACCATTTAATCTTCTTATTTCTTGATTGATTCTTCTAATTTCCTGATTCAGTCTGCCAATTTCATTATTTTGTCTCGTCAGTTCTTCGGATTGTCGTTCGTTTTGCCGTTCAAGTTGGGTAACGCGACGTTCCAACGCAGGGGGTTGTCTGTAAAAGTATTCTTCATCAACTTCCATCATGTTATTATATCCGTCCCCTTCAATCGGAGTAACCGGATAAGTCGGATAATAATAATACGGGTACACGGGCAAGCACTCTCCTCTTTTTATAGTCAATACACTATATTTTTATGAAAATAACCAAGAAATGACCGGGCGTATTTCCCATTTTCCTAAATACAACCAATGACAATGTAGCGAAAAAAATATTGTTTTCAAATTGAAAGGGGGCGGATGTCAATCAACATTAACATAATGTCGGATATCTGGTCCAAAAACAAATAAAGAAATAGAAGTACTTTTGGAGATTGGATTGCCTAAAAGCAGTATCCAATGCAAAGAAAGAACAGGTATTTTTTTGAGATTATGGTGACTAAAAAAACTGAAAATTACCCCAAAAAGAAACACCAATTTTTCAAACAAATCTAAACTGCAGTATTTTAAAAACCCGTTGCATGAGCAAAATTCATTGTATAAACTGAATATGACAATTTTGATAAGACAAAAAAAGTCCGCAATTCAAATGAGCAGATTTCATTTTTTAAACTGAATATGAAGCGATTTTGACAAAGTAAAAACCAAGTTTCAAGCTTATATGATTCGAAAAAAGTGGGGAACGAGAATGGAGAAAAATAGACAAAATTTCATAGATGTAAGTGAAATATGTTTACTGGCAGGAGAAATCATGTTGGCAAGCGGGGCGGAAACATATCGGGTAGAGGATACAATGGTCCGAATTGCGCATGCTTACGGTGTAGAAAATGCAGAAAGTTACGTGACGCCCACCGCAATTATTTTTGCCGTTAACGGAGAGCTGTATCCGGCCGGAACGAAAATGAAACGAATTGAACGGCGAACAACTGATTTGAATAAAATTGCTACCGTCAACAGCCTTTCCCGGGAAATTAGTGAAGGAAAATGGACAATGGAATCAGCGTACGAGCGACTAAAACAAATAAAAAAGGAAAATATATCTTTTTCCGTCCCGGTCCAAATATTAGCTGCCGGTATTGCCAGTGGATGTTTTGTTATTATGTTTTTAGGAAAATGGATCGATGTCTTACCGGGGATCGTTGCCGGTAGTATCGGCTATTTCTGTTTTCTTACCATTCATCAAATCGTGAAAGTTCGTTTCTTTTCTGAGTTTGTTTCATCATTAATTATTGGATTTACTGCGAATATTTTTGTTTATACAGGAATCGGCGACCAAGCAGATAAAATTATTATCGGTTCGGTCATGCCACTTGTTCCCGGATTGCTGATTACGAATGCCATTCGAGATTTGATGGTTGGTCACTTGATTTCCGGATTAGCGAAGGGAGCAGAGGCATTGTTGACAGCTTTTGCCATCGGAGCAGGTATAGCGGTTGCTTATGCAATTTTTTAAACGAATCCCATTTAACAGAAAATGTATTGAAAAACCGGTTAAGGATGTGGAAACATTGATTGCCCAATTAATTACTAGTTTTCTTGCAACAAGTGGCTTTGGAATCCTCTTTAATGTACCAAAAAACGCGATTATAAAATGCGGACTTGTCGGTATGATTGGCTGGTTTATTTATTTTTCTATGGTTGAAAAAAGGATTGATGCAGTTCCGGCAAGTTTTGTCTCAGCGTTTTTTATTTCGGCCCTTAGTCATGTTTTTGCAAAAAAGTATAAAACCCCTGTGATTATTTTTATCGTTGGAGGTATTATCCCACTGGTACCGGGTGGCCTAGCTTATGATGCCATGCGAAATTTTGTCAGCAATGAGTATAGTATAGCCATTGAACTCGCTGCCAAAGCATCGTTAATTGCCGGTGCAATTGCCATGGGGATTGTTTTTTCAGAAGTGTTTAATAATACCATTAAACAAGGTGTTTCAGTAAGGAAATCAAAAAAGATGAATGAATGAAGTTAGCGAGCAGTATGGAAACGTGATAAATAAAAAAATTTTACATAATCCCGTTTCGTTCATAGAAAACTAAATGGGAGGTGGTTTGATGAATAAGCCGATAATAACAGCACTTGCAACGATTGGAATTGCACAGTTTTTAAAAATGCCAATCAGAAAAATAACAGGAGGAAAGTGGGATTGGCGTTTGTTCTTTGAAACAGGCGGGATGCCAAGTTCCCATTCGGCAGGTGTTTCTTCACTTGCTACATATATAGCTAAGAAAAGAGGGGTAAAAACGATTGATTTTGCCCTTGCTTCCATATTTGGCCTGCTTGTCATGTATGATGCCCAAGGTGTTCGCAGGCAGGCTGGGGAGTTATCGATTAAAGTAAATGATTTGGAAGAAGAAGTGGAGCGGTTACGTGGCCAAAAGGATTATCATTACCATGATCGCAAATCAAGAAAACTTCGTGAAAGATTAGGACATCAGC
This sequence comes from Caldibacillus sp. 210928-DFI.2.18, assembly GCF_020554505.1. Lineage (NCBI taxonomy): Bacteria > Bacillati > Bacillota > Bacilli > Caryophanales > Bacillaceae > Caldibacillus > Caldibacillus sp. 210928-DFI.2.18. The sequence goes on along the minus strand of NZ_JAJCHL010000061.1, from coordinate 16,453 downwards.
CGGTTGAAGTTTTGGGCGGTGCGCTATTTGGCATCATCAGTGGAATCATTTTTCACAGATTTCTTGAATAATGTATTTCAGGGTCAGGTGAAAAACGCTTGACCTTGGTATTGTTATGAAATTGGAGAAAATTAACATGACCATGACAGGTAAAAACGCTTGACCTTGCGTATATTTATAAAAAATTAGAATAACGGTAAAAACGCTTGACCTTGGTATTGCTATTAAATTGGAAAAAATTAACATGACCGGAAAAACACTTGACCTTGCGTATAGTTATAAAAAGTTAAAATGATAGGTAAAAATAACTCCACCTTGCATATAGTTTTAAAAAATTAAGATGTCTTCACCTTGCATATTGTTACGAAATTGAAAGGAAATTAATATATAATAGAGAACAAAGTTTGTTAGAATAGTTATTTATTGAATGGAATATGTTAATATGAATGAAATAATAAAAACCAGGTGGTTAAAATGTTGGAAAAACAATTCATTACGAAGACGTATTACCGGTCGCTTATTCATGAAAATGATTCCCGTCACCCAATTGAAATTTTAGGGGAATTATTTGCTGAGGAAGAACAGAAGGAGTTTCCCGATGCATCCGAAATTCGTTTTGCCCAAGGTGAAGTCTATTTTCATAATAAAGATTATGAAGCAGCCATCTTTAAATGGGAAAACGTGCATAACGAATTAGAACAATGGGCTAAGAAAAATATCGCCGATGCCTATTTGGAACTTGCCATCTATCCGGAAGCAGAAAGTATCTATCAATCGATCAATACAGAGTCCCTCACTTTACGTACAGAAGTTTTATTGCAACTATTTTCTCTTTACATCCAACAAGAAAAATACCAAAATGCCAATCAAATGATTAAGAAAATGGTAAAATTAAATCCGGACTATCCCAATGTAACCAAATTAGCACGTTCATTTTTTGAGAAACAAGAAGATTGGCAAAGTGCTTTGGAATTAGCAATACAAGAAGGGATTCGGACTGAAAACCTTAGTTGGTTTGAACTTCTAAAAGCATATATTAAAAACGGGCATGCGAAACAACAATTACCAAACTTTTTCTTTGATGCTTTAACCGTTGCTAGAAAAAATGCCCCGGACTTATTTGAACAACTGGTCATAGCGTTATGGAATAATTATGAAACCGAACAAGAATTTTTCCAATGGTTGAAAGCTTTTAATACGTACTTAAAAAACTTGGAATGGGAAGAGGAAGATTACAGCTATAATTTTCTTTCCAAAAAGTACAAAGAAACATATGACGAATTGATGGGCGGCAGTTACTCATTAAAACAACTTACAAATATGATCCCTGATTTATTAAATGCATGGATAAAAATTGTCGGAAAAGAAGAAGAAGTACTCCCCTCATCGGCCATTTTTGCCTGGAATGAAATTGTCCCTGATCGATTTCAGGCTGATGCATTAAAAATAGCAGAAAAAATCTTGTTTAATGCCGAGGTCAATGTTGATGTTCTTGAAAAAAGCAAGGATTTAAATATCGTCATTGATAATTGGACGGATAAACACAATCTCGATCATAATATTCGAATTCAAGCGCTGTCCCGACAATTGCTGGATTTTCATCATCAACTGACCGGTGTCATCAGTTTCAATCATGATACAAAGACCGGATTTCTTAATCACTTTTTGCAAGAGGAAATGGTTGTGCGGAACAACCGGGAAGGTGCCGTTTCCATTTATAAAAACAGTGATGAAATGAAAATTATTCAATACCGGGAATATCAAGAACAGGAATTATCACTTGATCAATATATGGCATCAATGGAACGAGAGAAGCCGGCGAAAATTTGTTATGAAGTAAATGTACCTAATCAATTGCTGGAACGTAATCAATTGGTAATTGTGGAATTGCCGGAATTGAATCGCGCATCCGGATTAACAGATGCATTCATTGAAACGACGCAAATTTTGGATAGCTTACTGGTTGTGGTAGATGTAAACCAAGGCTTGTCAGAATCGAGGCAAAAATGGATTGAAATGATTCAACAGCAGTTTCCTCAGTTAAAAACATATTTTATTCAGGTTGGCACCGATGCTAACGAAGAAACAAAAAGTTACCTAGGTGCGGAAGTTTTCGTTTACGATTATACAATTGAACACCGGGAAAAACTGGCCGATTTCCTAACAACCGATTGGCAACAAAATAAACTGGTGCATCAACGAATGAAAAAATACTTATTTTTGATACAAAAAAAGATAAGAAACTTGTTCGATCAACGGATGAAAATGAAAAGTCAATTGGAAGAAACGATTCAAAGTAAACAAGACTTGGCCCGAAAAGTAAACGGTGCAATCAACCAGTTGGAAGACCTGACTGTAGAGAAAATTAATATGATTAGAAAATCGTTTATTTTAGCAAAAGAGGAGACAAGAAAGGAATTAGTAAACGATATACCTGTAATTTTAAAAGCTACGGCTAAAACAATCACAAAAAAGCGTGATTTCCAGCGCATTCATATCGAATTGAATGACGAAATGAATAAGAAAATCGAAACGTATTTGAATGAAGAATGTATGCCGAAGTTTTTATCAAGAATTCGTGATTGGCTTGTGTTGTGTGAAACCGAGTTGAAAGATGGAAAAACATTCCTCGATGAGATTGCTGAAGGGTTTAATTCTTTGATTGGATTTGATCGTTTACAACTCCCTTGTGATTTTATGATATTGGAAGATTGGGAGAGAGATATTGACCGTTTGACAAGCGGGGTCAATTATGAACCGGTAAACATTTTGCTTCGTTATACGCCAAGGCAAGTATTATTAAAAAGTGCCGGTAAAGTGTTTGGTAAAATTATTCAAAATAAAGAGATGCTTGTTAATGGTTTTAAACAGCTGATTGAAACTGGAAATTACGGACCGATAGTAGAAAATATTGCTGACCGCTTTTTTACACCGTTTCATTTAATTGAGCAAGGCATTGAGCGGGATTTGCGACTGTTTTTCAAAAATGCCTTTGAAGAGTTAAAGGGCTTGGCAGAAGAAACTGATAAAGAAATAAATGAAAAAACGATGGAACTGGTGGAAATGAAGGAAAATCCGGAAGCATTCCGTGATCCGCTGAAAATCTTTGAAATTACCAGGCTTCAATATAAATATATTTTAGAGATTGATGAAATGGCCTATTCTCAAGTCAATTCATGAAAAAAATCACCCAACCGCATTTTTGGTGGGTGATTTTTTGTCTTAAATGAACAAAAAACTTGCCCATGTTTGAAATAATTTTAAAAACAACTGTTCTATTTTCCTTTTTCGATCATAAAAATGGTTATAAAAGTATTGGTGATTTTCGCTCTGATTATGATTACAATTTATTTCAAACGGGGGAAGTGGGTATGGCGACTTTTGAAAAAACACAAGACTTCATAACGGAAGAGATGGTGGAAAAATTTTTTCAATTAAATAAACAGGCAAAGGAAATCGACAAAGAGCTATCCCGATTGAAAAAAGCATTTAATCAATATTTTGATTTAACGGTTGGGGAAAATCAAAAAGGAGTCCTCACTTTTGAATCATTTGAGCTCCAACGACAAATACGGGTTGCGGAAAAATTCCGTGAAGAAGAAACGGTGAAGAAATTGGAGGAAATGAATTTAACCGATTGTATTAAGGTTGTCAAACAAGTGGACGAGGAAAAGGTAAAGGCGGCAGTAACGCTTGGTATCCTACCGGCAGAAATCTTGACCGATTATAAAGACAGAAAGCATATTCCAGTCATTGCTGTGAAGGAAAGATAATCAGGTTGGCGATGCCGGACAGACTCGTTTCCATCCGGTTTATGCCAATTACAGGAAAATAGTATAACCAATTTGCTCTTATATGTTAAAATAATAGTAAAAATCGCTAGGAGAGGAGCAAAATGGAAGACAGTGGGAAAATTACTTTTTTAAACTTTGATAACAGTTTAACGGAACAAACATTTCTGCAAAAATTTCCTCATCATTGGGTCGACTGCTCAAATATTCCACACACGAACGGCTTTTGTGAACAAGATGCATTAGACGAGATTCGCAACCGACTTATCAAGCAAAATGTCCATTCATTCGTTTTAATTGGAAATGGAAATTATCATTATGTCACTTATTTACTAATGGAAAGGATAAAAAAACCGTTTTCTCTTGTCTTGTTTGACCACCATGATGATATGATGGATCAGGGAGAAGGATTGATTTCTTGCGGGTCCTGGGTTGCCTATGCATTAAAAAATAATCCTTTCCTTCAAAAAGTTTGTATCATCGGTGTAAATGATCATAATATTTCTCCTATACCGCTTGAGCATTTTGGGGATCATGTCAAGATCAAATGGGTCACCAAGAAAATACTCCAACAAGTTCCTTTATATGAAATTGCACAAGATGTCCGTACTTTTCTTGATAATGAAACAAATCTTTATATTAGTATTGATAAAGATGTTTTATATAAAAAAGAAGCCTTCACGAATTGGGATCAAGGAAATATGTCTTTGGTCCAATTGCTTTATCTGTTGGAAGATTTTGCTCAACATTATGAAATTGTTGGGATGGATATTTGCGGAGAATATTTGCTTGATTACCGAAATGAATATCATTCGATTTCATGGGAATATGTGAAAATGAATGAACTTGTCAATCGGGTGATCATTGAATTTATCTTGGAGCTGGAATTGAAAACACTTTAATTGAGGACAAGCTAAAAATAAGCATTTAAAAAACCGATCTATCTAAAAATTGCAGTCATTTTCGTTTGAGGACAAGCTAAAAATAAGCATTTAAAAAACCGATACAACATAAAATAATTGCAAACACTTTCGTTGAGGGACAAGCTCTAAAGTGGTAAAGGACCGAAACTTCCTTCTATTGATGACACAGGGCATGCCACCGGTCCAAAAATTTTAAGATCAAGAGGTTATTTCTGATTTTTTATCCCCATTCCTGTGCATAAAGTGGTAATATTTAACACATAATGAGTTTGCAGAATTCGGGAGGTTATTTTTTTGAAGATCAAATTATTTACCGATACAGATTTAGATGGTTTAGGATGTGCGATTGTTGCCAAACTTGCCTTTGGTGACGATGTTGAGGTTACCCATTGTTCTTATCGTAATTTAAATCAACGGGTCGAACACTTTTTGCAAAATGAAGATAATAAAAATATAAAATTATATATAACCGATTTGGCCGTTAATGAACAGGTCGAAAAAAAATTAAATGAACGCTATCATCATGGCGGTCACGTACAAATGATCGACCATCATGTAACGGCTCTCCATTTTAACCAATATCCATGGGGCTTTGTCCAACCGGAATATGATAACGGGAAAAAAACATGTGCTACATCACTGCTCTTTGAACATTTTGTAGAAAATCAACAATTGGAACAAACACCGGCATTGGTTGAATTCGTTGATTTAGTCCGCCAATATGATACATGGGAATGGGATGAAAATGATAATATTTTGGCAAAACATTTGAATGATTTATTTTTCATGTTCGGCCGGGAACAGTTTGAAGAAGATTTGTTAAAAAGGCTAAAGGAAAATCCGGATCTTTTTCAATTAACGGATATGGAAAATATGCTCATGGATGTGGAAGAGAAAAAGATTGAACGGTATATTTATGCAAAGAATAAGCAGATCGTTCAACGTTTTGTCGGCAAATACTGTATCGGAATTGTTCATGCAGAGCAATACTTGTCCGAGCTTGGTAATGCACTAAACAAAAAGAACCCGCATCTGGATATGATTGTATTGGTAAATGTAGGGACGAAAAAAGTAGGTTTCCGTACTATCCATGATGAGGTTAATGTTGCACAGTTTGCCAAAGAACTGGGCGGTGGCGGCCATCCAAAGGCATCGGGATGTGATTTGAATGAAGAAACGTTCAAACTCTTTGTCACAGATGTTTTCCATCTCGAACCAATTAAGCCGGATCCTGAGAAAAATGAAGTGAATGTAAAGGATGCGCTTCACGGTACATATTATGAAAATCGAAATGGTGAAATTAGTTTTATTAAGAAAAATAATATGGGAAAATATATATTAGTTCATCAAGGCAGGTTACAAGAGGTACAGTTTAAAACATTTGAAGAAGCGGAAAAATATGTAAAGCGAACCTATCAATCATGGCTTCAATTTGATCGTGATATGAATAAATACCATAAAAACTGATGAAACAAGGCGATTGGACAGGATCATTTCCTTTTCAATCGCCTTGTTTGCAGAATATGAAAGTATAAAAATATTGGCGAAGAATGAATTGATTAGCAACTTCCGCATTTTTCGCCACGAGATTAGCTCTTGAGGTCAAATCAAGCGGACAAAAAATAAATTTTCGAAATGCTAATTTCTATTTATTGAACTTTCAATAAACTCTTCCAATGGCAAGGGACGGCTAAAATAATATCCTTGAGCAAGAATATTCGAAAATCTATTAATAAACGCAAGATGTTCCTTTGTCTCGACTCCTTCGACAACAATATCCAAATGTAAAAGTTGCCCCATTATAATAATTGCGTTCGTTAATTTAGCTAATTTTTCATCGGTTAATACGTTAAAAACATAAGATTTATCAATTTTTAATGTATCTACGGAAATATGCTTTAAATACCCAATCGAAGAAAACCCTTTTCCAAAATCGTCAATCGCAATGCGAAATTGTTTATTTTTCAATTCTCCAATCGTCTTAATTAAGTCGCTATCTTCTTGTAAAGTCACCGTTTCAGTAATTTCAAATTGAATTTGTTTCGCATTTAGTCCATATGTCTGGAGAATTTGATCAACTGCCGGCATAAAATCAGGATGTTTCAACTGTTTTAAAGAAAGATTAATGCTGACAAACAAGTTTTCAAACCCTCTTTTGTTCAATTCGGCAAGATCCTGACATGCCATTTGAACAATATACGTGCCAATCGGAATAATCAATCCGTTACTTTCTGCGACGTCGATAAACTCCTGGGGCGAAATTGCACCTTCCTTAGGGTGATACCAACGGGCAAGAGCCTCTAAGCCAATAATTGCCTTTGTTTTTGCATTGACGATTGGTTGATAGTGCACGGTAATCTCATTATTAAATAAGGCGTTGTTGAGATGCTGTTCGATCCAGTTTTTGCGAACCCGTCGATACTCCAAGTCATCATTATAAAAAATATATCGATTTTTCCCCAATCTTTTTGCTTCAGAAAGGGAGATATCGGCCATTTGAATTAATTTTTCACTATTAACTCCATCATAGGGGAATAAACAAATACCGATACTGATGGAGATAAAAACTTCATTATGTTCAATGGGAATAGAAGTGTGCAAATGATTGATAATATTTTCTGCTTGTTCTCTTATTTCTTCCTTATTCCCATCCATCAAAATGGCAAATTCATCACTGCTCATATGGGCAATAAATGTATGATGATAAAAACTACTTAACATTCTTGCTATCTCAATTAGCACAATATCACCGATTTTGTGCCCGTAGGAATCATTAATATTTTTAAAATCATCAATATCAAGTAAAATGAGCGCAAATTCATTATTAAAGTCGCTCTTGATAATTTTCTCATCTAATTTCTCCAGAAAATATAGCCGATTCGGTAAATCCGTTAATATATGATGATAAGCTTGATGCTTGATGCGGTTCAAGTATTCCTGTTGCTTTGAAATATCTTGAAACACAACAACCGACCCAACAATGGTATTGTTTTCAATTAAAGGAGTAACAACGTAAGATACCGGAAAAGTTCGTCCGCTTTTATGAATAAAAATATCTTCGTCGATCCTTATCGCTTCCTTACTCTCCACACCTTTACAGATCGGGCACTCCGAAACATGAAGGTTATCCCCGGATTTACTGCCGTGTATAAGACTATGGATTTCTTTTCCTAAAAGTTCATGGGCTTGATAACCTAATAACCGTTCTCCTTCCCGATTAATAAAAGTCAGATGACGATGTTGATTGATAACGAAAACGCCTTCACCAAGCGAGGCCGTAATCGTTTTTAATCGTTTTTCATTCATCTCGAGTTTTCTTCGTATATAAATAAGTTTTTCAAATGGATCTTTAACCGTTGATAAATACAGAACCCTCATGAAAAATAGAAATCCTAGAACTTTGTAAACATGTCCCAGCAAATTAAGAGAGTCATAGACGCTTTTATACAATGTAAAGATAAGCTCACTGAGCAGTAAAAAAGTAACAGCTACAATAAAATGTAATGTCACCGATTTCCGGAACTGTTTATACATGATCGCCAGTTTAATAATCGAAATAAATAACAGAAAACTAATCACATATTCAAAAAAAATTTTTAATGTTGTCGTTCCTTGACCTTCAATGACGAGTACCGGAAGTTTGTTCTGCAAATAAGAAAAGGTTATCAATATGACAATAATAGTAAGTAAGGTATTCAAGAAATAAACTCTTTTCTTGGCAAAAGATACGGTTTTCACTTTTGCATGTAAAATATAAACCATAAAAATTGCTAGAGTAAATCTTGCTAAAATCCAAAACCAAGTAGCATTATTTGCTGAACTGTCAATAACCATCGATCCCGGCATGCCATTATATGTGAGTAAATGAAATAGATCAAAAACAGCGATGAGCGTAAATCCTGAAAAATATAGTAAACGATCCTGATATTGTTTATAAGAAAAAACAATCCAAGACTGAATAGCGATACTGGCAGAGATGATAATACTGGCCAATTCAAGCACGATATGCATAAATAAGAAATCCGTGTAATTAAATAAAATTGGGTTCTCTTTCAATAAAATCAAGATAATTAAATAAAATATAATACCACCTGACAAAATGAGAAGGTTCTTTTTTTCATTTCTAATCAACTTCATCTCATAATGACCGCCTTTGAAATGGATTTTTTCTAAAGTGACAGCAAAAGTGATGTAATATTCCTAATATATAAGATACAGGAAAAAGCGAAATCTGTCGAAAAAAAACTATGTAAATTTATGCTTGTAGAAAGAAAGCTCCTTGTATAGTTTATAAGGATGCGCTTACACTTTAATGTATAAAAAATGTTCACAAACATTTGCCGGATTCTATTATAAAATAGTACTTAGTGAACAAATTAACAAGTTTTGTTTGTGAATAAACGTCACGAGTCACTTGACGGTTATAAAAATAAAAAGGATTGAGTATAAAATGGCGACAATATCTTTATTTGGAATCATAATTCGTTTTTTATTGGGTGGAGGTGCTGTGGTAGCTTGTACGGTTATTTCGAGGAAAGCCGGTACGAAAATCGGCGGTATATTTGCTGCTTTTCCCGCTGTATTTCTCGCTGCTCTATTAACCTTGCGACTTGATATGAAAGGAATGGATTTAATTCATCAATCAATTATTCTTTCCCAAGGTGCGCTTGTCGGAATGTTTATAAATATTATCTGTGCGATGGCAGTTGTCTATTTTAGCGATCGTCTTGGCTGGAAAAAAGGTTTGACTCATTCGCTAATCGGGTGGTTTATTGTCTCACTTGGATATGCTGTCTTTCTCGGCTAATTGAAAAAGGGGTTATCGAATAAAACCTTTCTTTAAAACTTTTTTACGGTATGTTAAGCAGCCGGCTGTGTAATATTAAGAAACTAGAACTGGAATAAAACCAACTTTGGAGGGACCGGAATTGGATACAAAAGATTTACTATACCGCTTTTTATTTGGCGGTTCAGCTGTTGTTTTAAGTTATGTAGCGTCTGTTTTATTGCCCTGGAAAATTATCGGCGGTATATTTGCCGCATTTCCAGCCGTTATGATTGTTGCGGTCATGATGGTAGGGATAAAAAAAGGGTCTAAGGAGGCTGCAAAAACGGCAAATGGGTCGGTATACGGGATGATTGGCTGTTTTATTTGTGTCATTGCGGTCCTATTGATGCTGAAATGGACTGACCTTTGGCTTGTCAGTTTATTAATCGGGCTTGTGGTTTGGTTTTTTAGTTCAATTTTCCTTGTTCATTTGCGGGAAAATGGAGTTAGAAAATAGTCTGAAGTTGATCAGATGAAAAGGATAAACAAAGGCAACCCTTTCATAATAGAAATAAGGGTTTGCCTCTAATTAAAAGGGATCGACATGGATACTTTTAATCGAAGCAACCCGCTACCATTCATTATCATTTGTTATCGTCTTCGTTTTCACGATAATGGTGTTTCTATTTTTTTTCGCTTCATACAATGCTTCATCGACCCTCCGATAAATATCATTGAACTGGTCATTTATTTCCCAAACTGTTACCCCGATACTAACGGTGATGTTTATGCATTGTTCATTAATAAGAATTGAATAATCCTCCATTTTCTGATGAATTCGTTTCGCAAGTTGTACCCCTGCTTGTAAATAAGAATTTGGTAAAATAATAATAAATTCTTCTCCGCCAAATCTGCCGAGTATATCGGTGGTTCGAACGGAACTAAGGAATATCTGGGCTGCCTTTTGAATAACAATATCACCTACATCATGTCCATATCGGTCATTTACGGATTTGAAATGATCGATATCAATGAGTAAAATGGAGAATGGTTTATGTTCATTATTTGCTTCTTTAATCAGTGAGTGTAGGAGGCTGTCAATATATCTCCTGTTGTACAACCCTGTCAAAAAGTCAGTTCGAGCTTCTATTGAACGAATCTCATTAATTTTTTCCAATTCTTTAATGGTCTTTTCCAATTTTTTGTTTTTTTCTTCCAATTCCTGTTTTGCATTCGTCAACAAAACATTTAATTGACGGTTTTCTTTAAGCAAGATAAATAAACGAATAAACAGGAGGAAAAAGCTAAAAATTAATCCGATAAATAACTCATCAATTCCCCTATTATAAATTCCGTATATAATAATTAACAGAACGATACTAACTAAAGGAAGGAAATGGGATTGCGTCAAATCCTTTTTTCTGCTATTCATTCTCTCTGGTAACTGATCATTATCTGCATATAAAGTTGCCATACTTATATAAAACATCCCCATCGTATATAAGGGATTAAGATAAATTAATAAATCTTCTAAATTATAAATCAAAAAGAACAGATAAATACAAGTGCTGATCAACATCGTTACGGTGCTTAAAGCAAATATGTTTAATGATTTTTTTGAAACGATCGCTTGTTTTACGAAAAAGCGTGCATGAAAGATACCAAATAATATAAGCAGTTCCAAAAGCGGATAAGATAGTAAAATGGTAATCTCGGGAATCGTTGCGTTAAGGTGAGTGAAAAATGGTCCCACCAATAAATACCAACTAAATGAGGAAATGACCATAACGATAATTAGAATATCAACGATCGTAATCGCCATCCTCGTTTTTCGTAAATCATGGGAGACAAGAAATATAAACGCAGCCAAATAAAAGAGCGGTTTCAGGGAAAATATGATATTGGTTAAATTAGGTGATAATGGAATTTGTTCCATCTTTATAAAATAAATATCCCAAACCAATTCCCCTAGAAAATAGAAAACTGTCCCGAGAAATAACAATCCCCATAAAACTTTTTTAGCACTTCTCTTTTTCCTAACTGTAAAAAATAGAATGACGGTTGAAACGAGTGACCCGGTTATTGAAAGGATTCCGGTAATAAAATATTTTCCTGGATGCTCAGGAGCAAAGATGATGACAATATAGTAAAGCAAAATATGGACGGGTATATAATATAGTAAAAATTTTTTAAGGGAATTCTTATTTATATGAGCCATTATTCATTTCTCCCTAAAAATTATGGTAAATAAAACAAACACTAACGGAATACAGTTATAGTTATTTATACCTAAATTTATTGTATCAAATATCGAAATTATGTCCACAATTAACAGGAAATACTGAAAAAGAAGACATTAGTACCACAAAATTGAAAATAAAGCAGCGGAGTATAGGTATAAAGAACTACTATGTTCGTCTGTTGTTTGATAAAGAAAACTTGGCGACTCGTGAGGAAAAATGTGAAATTTTTTTTATACGTTAAGAAAGTATAAATTTCCAGCAAAGAAGCGAATTCGACGTAGTTGGAAATTTTAAGAATTAAGTATAAGTGCTCTTGCGGCTCTGCTCTCGCCTAAAGGCTCGGCAGTCGCCGAGTTTTCTTTAACTGCAAAGCCTTCCCTGCGCCACAAAATTTCCATCTATATTTTTATGTAAAAAAAGAGCCGGGGAAGGGTAAAGGAAATCGCCATTTACTCACCATCAGCTCATCATCTCAAATATATTCTATGAAACAGCTTATATATTTTTTGCAACAACTTCTTTTCGGGTCCATGGTTTTGACAGCCAACGCTTATAAGCAAATATGCCGCGAACCCATTCATCCAGACCTTGTGCGATCCAAACACCCAGCAATCCAAGACCGAACACAATCCCTAAGAAATAGCTGAAGAGAACAGCTACACCCCACATAGAGATTACGCCGATAATGACAGGGAAGCGAACATCGCCGGCAGATTTTAACGACCCCATTAACACGATATTCATCGCACGCCCCGGTTCAATAAAAACAATTGCCCATAATACCGGTAACCCGATGGCAATAATTTCCGGATCGTTTGTAAATAGTTCAAGTAACGGTTTACCAATAAGTGCGATTACTAAAGAGGTCGCAAGTGAGACAAACATAGAAATTTTCAATGTTTTTATACCCCGGTGCAGAGCTCGATCATATTGTTTCCCACCAATATAACGGGCAACTAATAATTGAGTCCCTTGGGCAATGGCTGTCGTGAATAAGAAACAGACCATTGATATGTTCAAAATATAAACTCTTGCGGCTAAAGCACCGGAACCAAGCAAGGCAACAAAACTGGTAATAACAATTTGCGAAAACTGATAGGATAAATTTTCTCCGGCAGAAGGGAAACCGATTGCCAATAATTGTTGAATATCCGTTTTGTCAAAGTTAACTAAGTCTTTTATATAAAGCTTTAAAGTTAGTCTTCTATAAACTAAGAAAATAAATGCACAGATAACAAAGATACGTGCAATAACGATCGACCAGGACACCCCGACGACACCAGTAACAGGGAGACCGAAAATACCTGTGACGGAAAGGATATTACCGGTAATACTGATAAAATTCATGATAACCGTCACAATCATCGCGTCTTTCGTGTAACCATGGCTTCTTAATACAGCACTTAATGCTAGTGAAACAGCTTCTAAAAAAAGTGAAATTCCCGTAATTTTTACAAATGTTGAAGCATAAGGAAAGACATCGTCCTCAAGTCCATAAAAGGAAAGGAAAACATCACCAAATAATAAGATACCAATGGTAATGATAATTCCAACCCAAAAGTTAAAACCAAAGGCCGAACGGGATAATTGCCGAGCACGATCAAGCCGGTTGGCACCGAGATTTTGGCCGATTAAAATGGTTGCCCCAATCGATGTGATGTTAAACACTAAAATGGCGATATTTAAAATTTGGTTAGCCACACCAACACCGGCGACCGCCTGATCGGAATAATGACTCAAAATAAGCGTCGCAATAATTCCAATACTCATATGTAGAGTAATCTCAATAAATAACGGCCATGTAATACTGAACAATGTTTGCTCTTGATATTTGTTTGTTGTTTCTGTCACGCTGCTCCCCCTTTGCTGTTTCTCATATGAAGATTGTATACCTTTATTCTCGAAATGGGAATAAGAAAAACGTGACATTTTTGTTGAGATAAAAGGAAGTGGAAAATTACCATCGTAATGGATTATTTTGTCAATTATAAATAACCATGATATGCTATAATCAAGAATCATGTATTGTCATAAATTGGAAAAAAGTGTTATTTTGAAAGGATAGTGGAGGGGTGAACCTGCTTGGAAATAATTCCACATTTGGATTTAGTGGAGATAATGAAAAAAATAACTGATGCTTTTTTTGTCCTTAATCGGAATGGGAAGTTTAAGTTTATCAATAAGAGGGGGGCTGAAATTTTAAATAGAAATCATCCGAATGATTTGATTGGAAAACTGATTTGGGATGAGTTTCCTGAAGTATTAAAAAGTAATTTCCATCTTCATTATTATCGTACAGTCATGGAAAAACAGATTCCGGTAGAATTTGATGAATTCTTTCCAGAGCCGCTTAATCGTTGGTATCATGTGCGTGTTTATCCAATAACGGATGGAATCACTGTTTTTATTCATGACACAACGGATAAAAAACTAAGACAAAAACGAAATGCTGCTTATTACGAACAATTGTTTATGAAAAATCATGACGGCATTCTTTTATTGGATGTTGACGGCAAGATTACCAATGTTAATGATGGGATTGAGCGAATCTCCGGGTATAGATCTTCTTATTTTATTGATAAACAATATTTGGACCTTGAGCTGGTAAAAAGGGAGGACCTCGGTCTCCTGCGTACTGCATTTCAGAAAGTGAGAAAAGGGGATATACAACATGGTATCATCGACATTTTTCACCGCAATGGGGCTATTATCCATTGTGATATAAACAGCTTTCCTGTTGAAGTCATGAATGAGATCGTCGGTGTTTTTGCGATTGTTAGAGATGTGACGCAAATAAAAGAATTAGAATGTAGTCTCCGGAGAAGTGAACAGAGGCACCGTTCGTTAAAATACCATAACCCTGAAGGCATTTGTTCTTTTGATTTAAACGGGAAGTTGATCGGGGTGAACCCTGCATTGGAACGAATGAGCGGCTATTCAAAAGAGGATTTTTTGCAATTGCATTTGGAGCAGTTATTTCACCCGAAAGACATACCAACATTGAATGAATGCATCCAAGATATTTTAGATGGCAAGGGCACGGTTGATTCGTTTGAAATAACAATGATCAATAAAGAAGGATATTATGTTCATACGGTTGTCACTGTCTTACCAATTTATATTGATGAAAAGTTGGAAGGCTTTTACTTAATTTTTAAAGATGTGACAAAAGCAAAAAAGACGGAAGAATTACTTATTCAATCGGAAAAATTATTTGCCGTCGGACAGCTGGCGGCTTCCATTGTTCATGAAATCCGCAATCCGCTAACATCCTTAATGGGATTTTTACAGCTAATTGAACATAGTGATGGAGAAAAAAATGAATATTTAAAAATTATGTCCGACGAATTGATGAGAATCCATTCGATTACCAATGAATTACTCGTATTGGCAAAGCCGCAAGCAAAAAAGACAATTAGGGAAAATATTCCTTCACTTTTGAACGATGTAATGAAATTGATGGGTTCTCAAGCAATGAAGGTGGGAATTGAGCTGGTTTTATACAGTGAAGAAAAAGTACCGGATATTATGTGTGACGGGCAACAGTTAAAGCAAGTGTTTATCAATTTAATAAAAAATGGGATTGAAGCAATGGATGAAAAACCGGGAAAAATTACGATTCGGGTCGTGAGAAAAGATTATCACATTATCATTTCTTTTACTGATGAAGGAATTGGTATGACGCCGGAACAAATTAAGAAGCTGGGCGAACCGTTTTTTACAACGAAACAAAAAGGCACAGGTCTCGGTATGTTAACGACTTTCAAAATTATCGAGAATCATGATGGAAACATTGAAATTGAAAGTGAAGTTGGAAAAGGGACAACCATCCATGTGATTTTACCAATTCAAAGCGAATAAAAATTCCTAGAAAGATCTTTCCGGGATGGTTTTCAAAGAGATTGTTGCTTATTGATTATAATAAAAGCAATTGGCGAGCACCCAATTGCTTCTAGTCTGACTTCTATTAAAAAATTTTACGGAGCTGCTTCTGTATCCAATAGCAACAAAAATTGTAGAAATGTCTCTTTCAAAAAAGGATCCGGTTTAAGTGCTTTTTCGTTAAACTAAGCTTTTTTTAAACAAGAGTTTTTATTTCTCGTCCTTTTTTAATCGCCCGCTTTTTTTAGCCGCTTCCCGGAGAAGATATTCAATATGGCTATTGACACTGCGAAATTCATCCTGAGCCCAACGTTCAATAATGGCAAAAAGTTCAGGATCGATTCGGAGCGGAAAGTTTTTCTTTTTCGGCATTATGTATTCACCGTCAATATAAGCTTCCTACATTAATAACCGGTTGCGTCCCACGATCTGAAATGATAGCCACCATAATGTTATTGACCATATTGACTTTCCGCTCTTCATCGAGATCCAAGACCCCGTTTGCTTCAAGTTGTTCCACCGCCATTTGAGCCATGGAAACAGCACCCTCAACAATCTTTTGCCTTGCAGAGAGAATAGCCCCCGCTTGTTGCCGTTGAAGCATGGCACTGGCGATTTCGGTGGAATAGGCAAGATGTGTTAACCGGGCTTCTATCACTTCAACGCCTGATACTGCTAAGCGTTCTTGAATATTTCGTGCCAATTCCTCAGAAACGATATCGGAATTTCCTCGCAGTGACAGTTTAGCTTGAATTTTAGATGATTTTGTCCCATAGAGCGTGATTCGGATAATTCTATGGGACATTTTGGCTTGGTTTTCCACTTAAACTGTCCCATACAGCTGTT
>NZ_JAJCHL010000060.1:0-20510 GCF_020554505.1 Caldibacillus sp. 210928-DFI.2.18 | reverse complement strand
CGAGCCTCAATCTCGTCACCGTTTTTAAGTGAAAAATGCTTGTTTTTGGCGACGAAAGCCAACCTCGTCGCCACTTTGAAGTGAAAAATGCTCTATTTTGGCGACGAGACCCGTTTTCGTCACCATTTTGAGGTGGGAAATGCTCTATTTTGACGACGAGCCTCAATCTCGTCACCGTTTTTAAGTGAAAAATGCTTGTTTTTGGCGACGAGCCTCAATCTCGTCACCGTTTTTAAATGAAAAATGCTTGTTTTTGGCGACGAGATCAATTCTCGTCGTCGTATTTGGGTGAAAAACTTTCTTTTTTGACGACGAGCCTCAATCTCGTCACCGTTTTTAAGTGAAAAAAGCCCAATTTTGACGACGATCCCTATTCTCGTCGCCACTTTGAAGTGAAAAATGCTCTGTTTTGGCGACGAGACCGAATCTCGTCACCATTTTGGAGTGAAAAATGCCCTATTTTGGCGACGAGACCGAATCTCGTCACCTTTTTTGGGTGAAAAACTCAATTTTTTGGCGACGAGCCTCAATCTCATCACCGTTTTTAAGTGAAAAAAGCTCAATTTTGACGACGGAACCCGATCTTGTCACCATTTTAAGGCGACAAACACCATATTTTGCCGACAAGACTACTCAATCACTTTTGGTTGCTGCTTTTATGGGTTTAACCTCATTATCGTAAGAAAAAAGAAGGACAATATAAAATCGCCATCCTATTGATTTGCTTCAAATATTTAATCCTTCATTTTAAAACCTCTAATAAAGGAGTAAAATAATATAGTAATAATCGGGATTAAAAAGGAGTGGAATGACATCATGAGTGAGACTCAATGGATGGATGAAGTCTTGAAAAGAAAAGATGACCTGATTAAAGATTTACAAAGTTTTTTACAAATCAAAAGTGTACTCGATGAAGAGCATGCAACAGCAGATGCTCCCCTCGGACCGGGAATTAAGAAAGCTCTGGAATATATTCTTGATTTGGGAGAGAAAGATGGATTCAAAAGTAAGAATGTCGGTAATTTGGCCGGCCATCTGGAAATGGGTCAAGGAGAAGAACTTCTTGGTATCTTAGGTCATATCGATGTGGTACCGGAGGGAGATGGTTGGAGTGTTGACCCGTATGGTGCGGTGATTAAAGACGGGAAAATTTATGCTCGCGGTTCCAGTGATGATAAAGGACCGACAATGGCTGCGTATTATGGGATGAAAATTGTAAAAGAATTAGGTCTGCCACTAAATAAAAGAGTACGGTTGATTATTGGAACTGATGAAGAAAGCGGCTGGCGTTGTGTTGATCACTACTTTAAACATGAAGAAATGCCGACAATCGGATTTGTCCCGGATGCGGATTTTCCAATTATTTATGCAGAAAAGGGAATTTCCAATTTTGATATCGTTCAACCGGCACAGGAAGGACAAGCCACCGGACAAATTGAATTATTATCTTTTCAATCCGGACGCAGATACAATATGGTCCCTGATTTTGCGGAAGTGCATGTACATGTCCAAGATGAAACGGTTGACCTCGAACATAGTTACCAAGTATTTCTTAATGAAGTGAACTTAGAAGGGAATATTTCTACAAACGGTAAGGAACGGATCCTGACCTTGATTGGTGTCAGTGCCCATGGTGCCGAACCACGAAACGGCAAAAATGCGGGAATTTTTATGGCAAAATTTTTGAATGAATTTCAATTGGATGAATCCGGAGCAAAATTTGTCGCAACTGTTTCCCAATTTTTTGACCAAAGCCGTGGCGAAGTATTCGATATTCAATATACGGATGACGTTTCGGGTGACTTGACTATCAATGTGGGGATCATGAGTTTCCAAAAAGAATCCGGTGGAAAGATTGGGTGCACTATGCGCTATCCGGTCACCTTTGATATTGAAAAAGGAAAAGCAAAAATTGAAGCATTGGTAAAAGAAATTGGGTTTCAATTGGCGAAATTCACTGATTCTAAGCCGACTTATGTCAAAGCAGACGACCCGTTAATCCTAACGCTGCAAAAAGTTTATGAAGAACAAACCGGTGAAAAAGCAGAACTCCTCGCTATTGGCGGTGGTACATATGCCAGAGCATTAAAACATGGTGTAGCTTTCGGTGCCATGTTCCCGGGACGTGAAGATGTTATGCACCAAAAAGACGAATACGCCTATGTGGACGATTTGCTTAAAGCAACTGCCATTTACGCTCAAGCCATCTATGAATTGGCAAAAGCTTAAGGGTTGAGTATTGGAATTAAACGGTTGGCCATCTGAATATCAGCACCGAACCATTTCGCATTTTCCTCGGTGAGTATTGAAATTAAACGGTTGGCAATCAAGGCAAGATATGCGAATGAGTGTGAAAAAACTAAAGTGGACCTCATAAAGTTGCATCATTGTTCAAACTTGGATCCTCAGTATATCCTCAAGTTTTAGAATACAGGATGGGAAATTGTTAGGTCTTAGAATGTGCATATGTGAACAATTACGTTCCTTGTCGAAAATAAAAGTAACCTGCAAAATGCTTTAAGGCGCCTTCATGGAGATAGGATGAAATAAACCGACGTATCTCTGGAAGGCGCCTAATATATTAGGTCTTCAAACTTTAAACATCTTCATTTCAGCCATAAAAAGCACCGTTTTTAAAATAATCAAATTGTCCATGTACATCTAACAATAATCCCAATTAGTTTTTATATTATCTCTTATATTACGAACTTGGTAGTTTCCGTTGTTTTATTTTTAGTAGTAATGTTTTCCGTTGCGCTTAGGAAAGAGTTTGGATTAACATGAAATCGTTTTCATATTAAGATAAAGACAGGTAGTTGATAAAGAGAAGCACCAAACAGTTAATAAAGTTCAATACAGTAGGGACAACCAAAAAAATATAAGCTGAAGTGCATACAGGTTCCCGAAACACAGAAGACTTCAAACTTGAGCTTTATTAGGAACAGGAAATTTTCAACAAAGTTTTGAAACTAGTGTGGTATATAATATATTTCCGTGGAGCAAAAAATGGTAGGCATACCCTACAAAATTCAAATAGAAAACTAAGCTCCACCAGTAGAAGTTAGTGTTTCATAATATTTTAACTTAAGGGTGATTTTGATGAACATAGAAGAAATTAGTTTTCAAATTATACTAAATGGAGGAAACGCTCGAAGTTTAGCTGCGGAGGCAATAAACTATGCTAAAGCAGGTGAGTTTGACAAAGCTGAACAAAAAATTGAAGAAGCCAACGAAGCCATGATAATCGCTCACCGTTTTCAAACAGATCTTATTCAGGGGGAAGCTCGTGGGGAAAAAGTAGAGATTCGTTTAATCCTCATTCACGCTCAGGATCATTTAATGAATGCAATGACAGTTATTGACCTTGCAAAAGAAATAATAGAACTTTATAAAAAAACGAGTGAACTAGAACTACGAAAGAGTTAAAAAAATATCAAGCTTCAATTTTTATTCTGTTTAAAAATGTGTGATCAAGTCCCATGAATGGAATTATGGAGAACAGAAAATCATGGATAAGCTTTGTACTGCTTTATACTCTTAAAAGAGAACCCGGTACTTGCTGTAAATATCTTTTTCATAGAATAAAAAAAAAAACCCGGCAATCACCGAGTTTTCTTTATGAAAATCCATTGTTAACTGACAATCTTATAATATTCCCTCGCTGTTAATGAATAAACCAAAGCATAAAACATGGCAAAGACGAGAATGGTTGCGGCTGTACAGATGGCAAACAGTCCAACATTTGTTAAGTTTAACAGCGCCAATAATTTGGTGATGACTTTAAAGGCAAAGGCAATGTGAATAGCAGCTGCGACAAGCGGCAGGAAGAAGACAATCAGTACTTGACTCTTGATCGATTTTTTAATTTCTTCTTTACTTAAGCCAACTTTCTGCATAATTGCAAATCGTTCTTTGTCATCGTAGCCTTCTGATATTTGTTTATAGTACATGATCAAGACGGTTGCCATGATGAACAATGTACCGAGGAATAGACCAAGGAAAAACAGGCCGCCATAAATGGAGTAAAAAGATTCTTTCGCTTCTTCGCGACCTTCTGCCTGACCGTCGATGGAAGCTTCATTCAATTTTTTAGCCAATGCCTTTGTCAAAGCAATTTCATCTTTTGCGTTCCCATCTACATCAAAGCCGTAAAAATAGGATAAATCTTTCCATTCAACAGCATCCAGTTCTTCAGTAGGATACAAAGATTTAATGGTATCTTCGTCTTTTACAACGACAAAATAACTATCTGTCATCATGGCAGAAGCATCGCCAATAATTGTTAAGTCTTTCAACTGTTGCTTAATTTGAAAATTTTGTCCTGCGATTATAATTGAATGTTTAATTGGCTTACCTTTAAGCGTGTAAAGTAGTACTTCATTATCTTCCAAGGTAACGGATTGCTTCTCCAATTGGTTGAACTCATCAAGCGGGATTAGTTCAATCATGGAAATATCTGTAAATGATTTCAAGGTATCTTCGTTTGTTGTAAACGTATTTCCTTTTCTGATTGCAGGAAATGACGCCGAGCGATAAGACACCGGATCTTTTAATTTGACTTGGTATTTTTCCGCTTCCTCCTTGATCATTTTTTCCACGGATTGTGACGCTTCTTTTGAAAGATTATTGGCTGTTACATCAATTTCTTTCGGATACCGGGTCTTCAATACATCTTCCATTCCAATGTAAAGAGATACGGTTGTCGATAACATGACCAATACCATTGTGGATAAAATACAAATATTAGCCAGACCAACTGCATTTTGCTTCATTCGATAAATCATACCGGAAACACTGATGAAATGCTTTGTTTGATAATAGAACCCTTTATTTTTCCGCAATAATTTTAACAGAGCAATAGTCCCGGCTGTAAACAAGGCATATGTCCCGACAATAACGAGCAGGACGGCTAAGAAAAATTTATTGATCGCAGCTAATGGTGATTCGGTAACAAGCGCGATATAGTAGCCATAAGCAAGTGTTGCCACCCCGATTAAGACAAGAACCCATTTCGTCTTTGGTTCCCGTTCACCGACTTGTCCGCCGCGCAACAATTCAATCGGTTTGGCCAAATGAATTTGTCGTAAATTGTTCAACAGTGTAAGGACAAAGATACCAATAAAAAGAACAGCAGTCATTCCCATTGATTTTATCGAAACAAAATATGTGAACGGCACTGCAAAATGTAAAATATTATTTAAGAGTAAAAACATTAATTTACCTATGACGGCTCCACTTATTAATCCAATAAAAAGACTAATAACAGTGACAAAGAAGGTTTCCCAAACAATAATTGTGAGGATGTGCTTCTTTTCCATTCCAAGAATGTTAAATAGTCCAAATTCCTTTTTCCGCCGTTTGATTAAAAAACTATTTGTATAAAATAGGAAAATAACTGAAAATATCCCGATGACATAGTTACCCAGATTTAAAATTATAATCAGGGCATCCCCACCAGACATTTTTTTCAAACCCGGGTTTCCGGAAATAAAATGCATCATATAAAACATGGCGATAGTACTGATGCACGTGAGAATATATGGTATATAGGTTTTTCGATTTTTGTTAATATTCGTCATGGCCAGCTTTGCGTAGAAAAATTTACTCATTTCTCGCACCGCCCGTTGCAATGATATTTAACGTATCGGAAATTTTCTGATACATCTCCTCAGTAGATAAAGATCCTTTATAGATTTGATGGAATACCACCCCATCTTTGATAAACAGGACGCGACTGGCATGGCTGGCGGCTTTTGTACTATGGGTAACCATAAGAATCGTTTGTCCTTCTTGGTTAATTTGTGAAAAAATTTGCAGCAAATCATCAGACGAGCGCGAGTCCAACGCACCGGTCGGTTCATCGGCAAGCACAAGCTTTGGATTGGTAATCAGGGCTCTCGCAACTGCCGCCCGTTGTTTTTGACCGCCGGAAACTTCATAAGGATATTTTGCTAAAATGTCTTTAATTCGCAACTTTTCAGCGAGCGGCTGCAATCGACTGTTCATTTCTTGATACGCTTTTCCGGATAAAACTAGGGGTAAAAAGATATTATCTTGTAATGAAAACGTATCGAGTAAGTTAAAGTCTTGGAAAACAAAGCCGAGATTTTGCCGACGAAAAGCGGATATTTCCTTTTCATTTATCAAAACGATATTATTTCCTTCAAGTAAAACTTCTCCGCTTGTCGGCTTATCAAGTGCGGCCAAAATATTTAACAATGTCGTTTTTCCGGAACCGGATTCGCCCATAATGGCAACATATTCGCCTTCTTCTACTGAAAAGCTGACATCTGAAAGTGCCTGAACTTGATTACCGCCGAACCGGGTTGTATATATTTTTTTAAGATTTTTTACCTCAAGTAATGTCATGTAAATTCCTCCATCTCTATCGAAATTAACATGTTCAGTATAGCAATGATTCCACCAGTTCAGACATAACTTTTACTTACAGATTCGCCTTCAATCTTACATTTTTGTAAGGTGAAAAAAACGAAGACTGTCCAATGAACCACCGCATAGACATGAATAAATGTATCGCTAATCGGACGATTGATACATGCTATACCGGTTGTGGCCTTCATCGGACAGACTCATAGGGAGGACTTATTCCACCCCGATTTCCTTCATCTCTAAATCAATAATGACCTTAGTTCCTTTTCCAACTTCGGATTGGATGGATATATCATGTGACAACTTTGCTAGAATTTGTTTGCAAAGATACAAGCCGATCCCGGTCGATTGTTTAAAGGCTCGTCCGTTGTATCCGGTAAAGCCTTTCTCAAAAACTCGCGGCAAATCTTCCGCTCGTATACCAATGCCGGTATCTTCAATAATCAATCGTTTTCCCTTCGTATAAATCGAAATCGAACCTTCCTTTGTATACTTCAATGCGTTGGAGAGAATTTGTTCAATGACGAAGAGCAGCCATTTCTCATCCGTTAACACTGTAAAATTTACGCCGGCATAGTTGAGGCTAATTTTTTTGCGAATGAATAATTTGGCATTTTTCCGGATCGCTTGCTTAATAATCCCATCCAAATCATATTTTTTTAAAACAAGATCATTGGACATATTTTCTAAACGAAGATATTGCAGAACAAATTCAACATATTGCTCAATTTTCATCAATTCCATTTCCAACTCGGAATTTTGCTCGGTTTGGTCCGATTGGAGAAGCAGCCGCATCGCCGCAATGGGTGTTTTGATTTGATGGGTCCATTGGGTAAAATAGTCAACTAAATCTTTTTGCTTATTGTCGGCTTGAATGGTTAATTCATTTTTATGTTTATATAAAATTTGAAGTAGTTCTTGATATTGACGTTCAATCGCATTTTGAGGAACAGGTAATTGGTTGATTTGCACCGTTATCGTTTTGTGTGCAATTTTTAGCATTTTGTACCGCTTGATAAATTTTAAAAAATCAACAATAAAAAAGATGAGACCGATATATAGGCATAAAAGGACGGCGTAAAGAATCGGGGCAAGGGGCAGATGACTGAGCGAAAAAACAATGGTAAAGCATAAGACAAAAAGGGTGGACAATCCGAGCGGTCTCCAATTTTTATGTAAATATAGTAGCAGTAGATTTTCTCTATAATTCTTCATATCAGTCCACCAAATAGCCGAGTCCTTTCTTTGTTTTTATAAAATCATGGAGCCCGATCGCTTCTAACTTTTTGCGAAGCCGATTAATATTTACTGTTAATGTATTGTCATCGATGAAGCTGTCCGTTTCCCATAGCCGAGTCATCAAGACATCTCTTGAAACGGTTTTCCCTTTATTTTCAAGAAGAACATGCAAAATTTTTTGGTCGTTTTTTGTTAAATCAATTTTTTGGCCATTATAGGTTAATGTGGCGTCACTTGTGTTTACAATCGCCCCACGGTGCTCTAATAAATTTGTTTGCCCGGTAAAATCATACGTACGCCGAAGCAATGCCTGTACTTTTGATGTGAGAATGGTCAGGTCGAATGGTTTGGCAATAAAATCATCCCCTCCCATACTAATCGCCATGACAATATTCATATTATCGGAAGCGGAAGAGATAAAAATAATCGGCACTTTGGACAATTTCCGAATCTCATTACATAAGGTGAACCCATTCACAAAAGGGAGGGAGATATCCAATAAAACCAACTGCGGATCATACGAAACAAAATGAGACATGACATTTTGAAAATCGATAATATATTCAACCTCGTAGCCCCATGATTCAAGATGCGTTTTTACCGTTTTCGCAATCACCATATCATCTTCAACTATTAATATTTTGTACATGATACATGCTCCATTCGTTCATTATGTTGTTGTGTGCAAAAATTTTGACAATTATATTATTGAAACAAACGTTGTCTACAATCAATTTGTGTATGTATTGCTCTGTCAAAAATATGCTCACTACCTTTACTAGTTAATTTTATCTTATAATAGTCTGTCATAAGTAGGCAAATAGAAACAGTTATCCGAATTAATTCAACTAACGATTTTTCGGAGTGAAAAACCTTTCACATTCTCCTTGCCCCGTAATCCTTCTAACCGGCTTCATATTTGTTTGATTATTAAGATATAAACTGGACTGAATTGGAGTAAACTGCCTAAAATTTATATGTGTGAAAACCGTAACATAATTGTAAGATTTATAATGCACTTTCTCCTTTATAATAGGGGTGAAATCTAAAAGAAAAGGGATGTGCCGGTATGAAATGTTCTGTCTGTAAACACGAAATGTATTATCGTTTTATCGATGATGCTTATTATTGTCCCAGTTGTGATTTATGGTTTGAGGGGAACAACGCAGAAACCGACTATCATGAGAAACAGCTTAATCCAAACGCTGAAGAAGACTATGCTTTAGTTCTTGACTTTCAAGCAAAGGACCAAAATCTTATCGCTTTTAAAGAATATATGAATAAACTGAATTCCCAACTTGAACAGGATGGCTATAACATTTTGAAATATATGGTTGAAACTGGACAAGATGGGGGGATAACCAGTTATAAACCTTACCATATGGAATTAATGATTCACTCCAATCATGCTCAAAAGGAAGCTTTTGATAACTATATGGATGAACTATTCGAACGTTTCTTAATAACAAAAGGGATTGTATTAAATCATTATTCCTTAAAAGAACTAAACACGGTCCCTGTATAATATAAAAATGATTTGCAAAGCCCAGTCTTAAAATGGCTGGGTTTTTTGTTCGTTTATGTATAAATGTCCAGTAAGGAGGAGAATTGCCTTGTAGGGAGGATCGCTCAGCTGTCTATGGGACAAAATGATTTGAAGATCAAGTAGAAATGTCCCATAGAAAGGTGCAATGAGACATTTTAAAGAGAAAAAGAGGGAAAAGTGTCTCATAGAAAGAATGCTCAGGGGACAAAACCATTTGAAATGTCCCATAAATAAAGTACTATAATAATGATAAAGAAA
Organism: Caldibacillus sp. 210928-DFI.2.18; assembly: GCF_020554505.1. Lineage (NCBI taxonomy): Bacteria > Bacillati > Bacillota > Bacilli > Caryophanales > Bacillaceae > Caldibacillus > Caldibacillus sp. 210928-DFI.2.18. Next base: position 11,077 of record NZ_JAJCHL010000060.1, on the reverse strand, counting down.
ACTCGGCAATTGCCGAGCCTTTAGGCGACGGCAGAGCCGCAAGAGCACTTATGCGTTAGGAAAGTAGAAATTGAAAAATTTTTACTTTCCTATTAGCCCAGGAAAACTTACTAGGAGTGGTCTTCTTGAAATTTGTATTTGATTTGGATGGTACGATTTGTTTTAAAGGTCAACCCGTTTCAGAAAGAATCCTGAAATCGCTAGAAAAGTTGGAAGCACAAGGACATCAAGTGATTTTCGCTTCTGCAAGGCCGATTCGTGATTTACTTCCCGTGCTTGATAAAAGGTTTCATACTTATCCAATGATTGGTGGAAACGGGGCAATTGTTGCAAATCAAGGTCAAATTATTTCAACCGTACATTTCGACACTAAAACGCTTTTAAAAATTAAAAGATTAATAGAGTTATATGAGGTTACCTATTTGATCGATAGTTCTTGGGATTATGCCTATACAGGACCGGCAGATCATCCCATTTTACATAATCTTGATCCGCAAAAACTTGCAAAAAATAGACCATTAACTGAATTAAACCCAATTGTAAAAATACTCATGCTTACTTCCAAAAAAATTGGCCAACTAAAACGGGATCTTGCCAAACTGGATGTGGTCGTCAACGTCCATGGCAATGAAGGGGTGCTTGACATCAGTCCAAAAGGAATTAATAAATGGTCAGGATTACAGCAGTTAGCCGTTATCGAAGGAGAATATATTGCATTTGGTAATGATGCCAATGATGTATCCATGTTTCAACATGCAAAACATTCGGTGATGATTGGAGACCATTCCAAGCTTAAGCCGTTTGCAGAGGAACAGTTACCCATTCATGATGACATAGAAAAAGATATAACCGAGAAAGTGGAAGAATTGGCGAGATTTTTTCATTAATAGATAAGATTTCTTGTTAATTTTGATAAAAAATGTTTATCAAAGTGGTATACAAGAATGTGAACTCAATTTAAAAAGAATTATTGGAGGACGCTACCGTGTTCGGACACTTTGGATTTTCATATGTGGGTTTTATTTATCTATTGATGCTATTTATTCCAAATATACTCTGGACAAAGTGTAAGCCTGAAAATTATGAGAATATCGTCTCGAATGAAAATAAGATATTATTGTGGCTGGAACGTGTTGGACAGGTGGCTGTTTCCTGCGTGGTTTTAATTTTCAATGGCTTTAATCTGAAACCATTTTCCCATTGGAGTTTATGGCTAATTATATCTTTTATTTTGATGATAATTTATGGAGTTTTCTGGATACGGTATTTTAAAAGTAAACATACGCTAAAAGATTTTTATGGAAGCCTCTTTGGAATCCCGGTTCCAGGAGCCCTTTTACCGGTATTGGCATTTCTGCTGCTGGGGATTTATGGGAAGGTGATTTGGCTTATTATCTCTATTATTATTCTTGGAATCGGTCATATCGGAATTCAATGGCAGCATTTGAAGGAATGTGAGATAGAGAATTTATGATAATTGACATGAGCATGTAGCAAGACTTATTGGCTATCGACAATTCATTTTGGTAAGTTTTTATATTAATAACCATCAATCAGCCTGTATATGTAAACGTATGATAAACATGTATAATAATACATATGACTATTGCTATTTTTTACCTAAGTTGAGGAAATGGAATTAAACAAATGGTTAAGGAGAGGGTTCTCATGAATGACTTATTTGCTAAATATAAGGAGTCCATCACGTTGTCGTACCAATATGCATTTCGATTATTATTACATTTAAAAAATGTGATTTCAGCCTCCCAACAAATAATTCCACCCGGGAATGAATTATTGAAAGAAGTGTACAGAGATTCGATTGTAAAAAAATATGAAATTCTTGAAGATCAGCTTTGGAAACTGTTGTCTAAAATTTTTAAGGCATCCGGTTTGGAGTTGAATAGTCCGAGAGCGTGCTATCGACAAGCGTTTATTGAGGGATGGATTGAACAAATTGATATATGGGATGATATCTTAAGTTCACGAAATGCAACTGCACATGTCTATAATGAAGATGACTACGAAAAAATTATGCAGAAAATTGTCAATGAATACGTTTATCAACTCGAAGCATTGCTTCAAAAAATTAAAGAAGAAGTGATTGACAATGATGTATGGAATTAGTGAACGAGTATTTGAGCGTCTTATGACCTATTTTCAAAGTGACACTGAAATTCGAAAGGTCATTTTATTTGGCTCACGTGCTAAAAATACGGCAAAATTCAATTCTGATATTGACTTATGCATTGATTATTCAGGAACGAAAAAGGGAAAGGTGATTCGTGATATTGATGATCTTGTAGGTATTTATTCCTGTGATGTGCTTTTTTGCGATTCTTTAAATACGGAAATTAAGCAACAAATTGAACGTGACGGCAAGGTAATTTATGAAAAATAATAGCTTATATTAAAGGACTTTGTTCGCTGATAGTATCACGTTTCATCGATAAAACAAAAAGAAGGGAAAATGTTCTATGGAACCGAAATGGCTCGAATGGGCGAAAGAACTGCAATCAATTGCACAGGCAGGATTAACCTATTCAAGAGATGTATATGACTTAGAAAGATTTGAACAAATCCGAGAAATCAGTATGGAAATTATGTCACAATATACGAAAGTGGACCAGTCCGTATTGAAAAATCTCTTTGCAAATGAAACGGGTTATCCAACGCCTAAAGTGGATATACGAGCAGTAATTTTCGAGGATAATAAAATTTTGCTAGTTAAGGAAAACAGTGATGATAGTTGGTCTTTGCCCGGGGGCTGGGCAGATATTGGATTAACACCAAGTGAAGTTGCTATAAAAGAAGTGAAGGAAGAATCGGGGTTTGATGTAAAACCGGTCAAGCTGTTAGGGGTACTTGAACATACTGATTAAAAACCCTCAAAACGCTGAATTTAAAATGCTGACTAAAAAACCCCTTCAGAAGCGGGCGAAGGGGTTTTTGCATGCTAATTTTTCTCAAAGATTACGAATAAAACACCAATGAAAATGAGGATGGATCCGATCCAAAACATGACACCTAAGCTTTCTCCAAGAATCAGCCATCCAAGTAATGCTCCTACCACGGGCTGAAAAAAGAAAAAGATTCCCCCGCTTGAGGCGTTAAGCATTTGTAATCCACGATTCCAAAAAAGAAATCCACATGCTGTTGAGATAATACCCAAATACAAGACTCCGCCCCAAATTGTCGGTTGAGTCAACGCAGAAAAAGGAATCTTGTGTAACCGTGGCAAAACAAAAGGGGTCAATACGGTTAGCGCTACCATGATGGAATAGGTCGTTACGACAATTTGAGAATAAGCACTCGGTAAAAGTTTTACCAGTACAGACATCAATGCCCATGTTAAAGCAGCAGTAACCAAGGAAAGGCCGCCAAGTTTGCTGGACAAATCCATATTTCCAATTCCAACAATGAGAAAAACTCCAATGGTCGCTAAACAAACAGAAAGTCCCTTTTTTAACGTTAACTTTTCTTTTAGGATGAAACGAGCAAATACAACCATAAATGCCGGCGTTGATGAAGTAATAATCGCTCCCATTTGTGCTGAAGATAACATTGTACCCGTTTCCTGCGTAACGATGGAAATGGCATTACCAATGATTCCAATGGCTATAATGATGAAAACATAACGTTTCTCAATACGCCAGTTTTGTCGAGTGATGAAACCAATCACGAGTAATGCGACAATCGCCACAACATAGCGCATCCACACAAGTTCCAGTGGCGGTATAACCGATACGACAACTTTAACAACAACATACATACCGCCCCATATACTTGATGCGAGTATTAAATATAATGAACCTAATAAAGTATTTTTCATTTATTGTACCCTCCGTTTTTTCTTTAGGTCGAATGCCCCTAACGGAGAGAACAGTCACCTTCCCCCATTAAGAGCAAAAGGGTCCTTTTGGTACGTCATTCTCAAATAATGGAGTCCAATACATTCGAAATCACCCCCGGTTCATCTAATTACAAAATTAGCACCAAAAGATGGCATTAATTATTTGCTAGAAACATAATGTTGCGCTCTTTGCTTAAGTTTTTTAGCAATCGAAACTTTTTGGGCTAACCATTCCGATAATATACATTTTATTATAAAGGAAAATTTGAATTTTTTGTTAGCTAATAGCAGGAAAGTATAAATTTTTCAATTTCTACTTTCCCAACGCATAAGTGCACAAGGAAATCTTCGCGGGAATACATCGCAGCCGAAAAAATTTTATATTTTTCCGGTGAACTAGAGAAGCTTCGGTAGCATTACCTCGCAAGCGAAAATGTATTTTCGCTGACTACGGCTCAGCTCTCGTCTAAACCGGCTCTAATGGACAAAATATGAGGTCAAGCAGATAAAACTGTCCAATAGACGGGCTCTAATGGACAAAATAAGAAGCCAACCAGTTAAAACTGTCCAAAAAACCGGCTCTAATGGACAAAACTTGAAGTCAATCAGCAAAAACTGTCTAATATACCGGTTCTAATGGACAAAACTTGAAGTCAACCAGCAAAAACTGTCCAATAGACGGGCTCTAATGGACAAAACTTGAAGTCAACCAGCAAAAACTGTCCAATAGACGGGCTCTAATGGACAAAACTTGAAGTCAACCAGCAAAAACTGTCCAAAAAACCGGCCCTAATGGACAAAATATAAAGTCAATCATTCAAAACTGTCCAATAAAATGCCCGTTTTGTGAGTTTTTTAGAAAAATAATCTTTTAAGTGCCAATCGTCTTTTATATTACTAATCAAAATAAAACAGGTCTTCAAATTTTTTATCCAGTGCAATACATAAGATTAGCGCTAATTTTGCTGTGGGGTTAAACTGACCGGTTTCAATTGCACTGATGGTTTGCCGAGATACACCAACCATCTTAGCCAAATCTCCTTGCGATAATTTTTTTTCTGCTCTTGCAACTCTTAACCTATTCTTTAAAACCAAATGTTCATTCATACTTTTAAATCACCCCAATTACATAAGTGATGATGAATCCGATTGTTAAGATAGCTCCGATTATTGTATTAATAAGAAAAAACTTTTTGTCCGGTATTTTTTTATACTTGTAATAGGAAATAACAGTTAGATTGGCTGTCAATATTGAGAGCATATCTGTTACGGGTTGATTCGTGAACATTTTAAAGAAAAGGTAGAAAAATACTAATACAAAAATCCCCAACATTCCATGATAGACAGAATCATCATCAATTTTCTGTTCTCTTTCATCCATATCACGATTTTCCAGTCGACTTTTTTCCAAAATTTCTTCTTTTTCCATGACAACCCCACCTTTCTTTTATAAATAAAGTATAGCATAAAATTAAAAAACGCAAACAAAACTTGTCAAAATGAATATAAAACTTTACATATCATCTATAAAACTTGTCATAAAACCGACATAACAGTAAATAAAACACGGTAAAAAAACTGTCGGTTCATTTTTTGGCAGTCGCCTAGGCTATTGAGCATGGTCTTGCCGGCTTTGAACAGAACACTTTCTTTCTAGACGACCGGTTTGTGCGCCATTTAAGTGGGTTCCATGCATTTTTCTTCTTAAAACCAAGCCTCACTCAATCGCCTGATTCCCTCGGTAATTTCTGCTTCACTTAAACCGCCGAATCCGACCAATAATAGAGGGTCTTTTGCCTGATTTTGACTCATCCAGTACTTTGCTGTAGGATATATCTTTACCCCCGAGAATTTTGCTTTTTCAATTAACGTTTCCTCATTATCCCCATTTTTCACTTCTATTAGTAAATGTAGACCTGATTCCTCACCAATAATCTTTACTTGTTCTCCCATAAATTTGCGAATGGACTGGTGCAAGGTTTCATGCTTTTTCTGGTAAATATGCCTCATTCTTCGCAAATGTTTTTGCCAATAACCTTCTTGCATAAATAAGGCAACCGTTTTTTGCAAAATTTTCGAAACAGGTTGCTCATAGGATTGAAAATTTGTTTGAAAGCTTTTGAGAAGTTGCTCCGGTAAAACCATATATGCCAACCGAATGGATGGTAATAATGCTTTAGAAAAAGTTCCCAAATAAATGACCTTACCAAACGAGTCAATTCCTTGCAAAGTAGGAATGGGTTTACCTTTATATCGAAACTCACTGTCATAATCATCTTCAATGATGTATCCGTCTACGCGGTCGGCCCATTGGATTAGTTTCATTCGATTCGCAATCGGCATAATCATTCCCATTGGAAATTGATGGGATGGCGTAACATGAACGATACGGGCATTGCTTTTAGCTAATTTTTTTAAATCTATTCCACCAGTATTTAGTTCTATTGGTATGATTGAAAAACCGTGCTGACGAAAAACTTCTCTTGCACCATCATATCCCGGATTTTCAACTGCAACATTTCCATAATGGTTTAATTGCTGTTGACCGGACTTCTTACCATCACATTCCGGATTCTCTAATTTGATTATGAAACAAAGTAAGCTGAGTAGTTGCTGGATGCCGCCGCCAATAATAATTTGCTCCGGTAAACAGGAAACACCCCTTGATTGGTACAAATATTTTGCTAATTCCACCCGCAGTTCAGGTTCGCCTTGTCTGTCTCCATATGAAAAAATTGCTTGATCATACAAGACTTGATTGGTTAATTTCCTCCAAATGGTAACTGGAAAATGATCTTTGTCGATGTGTCTGTGTCGAAAATCAAAGGGGTAATTTGATTCCAAAGGTTGAACTGCTTCCAAACAAGAAAATTGGGAGCCGGAATCTTGGGATGGCGTAAAAAATTGTTCATCAAATTCGGCGACGTACAACCCACTTTTCGGTTTACTAAGGATAAACCCTTCTGCAATCAGTTGTTGGTAAGCGGCGTCAACCGTATTTTTGCCAATTCCCAAATGGTCGGCCAATTTGCGGATGGACGGCAATCGTGTTCCTTGAGGGATTCTTCCTGTTTCAATTTCTTTTAATAAGTATTGGTAAAGCTGTATGTAAAGTGGTGTCTGGTCATTTGGATTCAAATTCGGGGTTATTTCAAACATTTTGATCCCTCCAATATATCTGTCCCTATATAATTATAAAAAATTGTCCCTTTTACTAGGGTCAATTTGTGATTATGATAGATTATAACATGATAAAGGGGTGGATGAAATGAGAAAGCTTGTGGCTTTATGACATTATTTTGCCTTGATATAGATATGTCGCACAAAGGTTTTTTTATAAAATGGGGGCCAAACAATTGAAATGGAAGCAGTATGACATCAATTAGCAAGGGGAACCCCTTCTTCACAGCTTTCTTAATATCATTTGAAATCCACTAACAAGGAGGAAAATCATGGTTTCTCTTTTCTTTACATATGTATTTTTAGGGTTATCCATTGCTTTGCCCGTTGGAGCGATTACGATTGAAATGACAAAGCAGGGGTTAAAAAATGGCTTTTTGCATGGTTGGTTTGTCGGTTTGGGTGGGATGACGGTCGATTTTATATTAATTATCTTACTGTATTTCGGACTTGCACCAGTTTTATCCTTGCCCGTTGTCCAAAGTTGGATGTGGCTAATAGGAAGTCTTTTTTTACTTTTTATCGGATGGGACAGTATAAAAAATGCTGAAAAAGACATTCACTTGGGAGATGAGAAACCGGAGAAATCATTAAAGTCATCTTATTTAAACGGATTATTTGTTGCCATCTCACCGGGAAGTGTCGTTTTTTGGTTGGGGATTTTTGGAACGGTATTGGCAAACTCTTTTAAGTCAACCGGAAATTCCGGTTTTTTTGTGGTTGCAGCCGGAATTTTGGCAGGTATCTTAATGCATGATTTAATCTTAATGACGATTATCGCAAAAACACGAGTCTTCTTAAATCGGACGATCATAAAGTGGATTTCCGTGATTGCCGGACTTCTGTTAATTGCTTTTGCTGTTTATTTTGCAGTTGAATTTTTTAAAAGTATCTTTGAGATTGGATAGAAAGTTTTAATCGATAGAAAAAAAGAACCGCTAGCGTTAACGCAAAAAAAGCGAAAACACTAGCGGTTCTAAGCGACTAAAGAGAAAGGAACATCTTTTCTATATTTCCAAAAAATGGAATCATAAGAAACAGGACACCCTTTCTCTTTATCCGAATAAGCAAGAATAAATATTCAAGTAGGATCATTTACAATTTGATTCGCACATTTCTTGTTACCAACCTAATAATTCCCAGTACAATGAAAATTAATAAAACTGTACCAATGATTGCATAGAAGGACAGGGTTAAATCTGGAATTGGCAGCCAACCGGGTACAGGGTTCCCCCAAATACCGGCATTAATTAAGAAGATGGCAAGGGCAAGGACAACAAACAGCATACCTTTTATGCCACCAAATCGATAAAACCCTGACCCAATCATCCAACCGATCACATAATAAAAGAATAGATTTACCATAAATACGAGAAGTGATAATCCACTTATTTCTGCCACAGATGGTGCATCAATCACTGCCAAAATCATTTGAGCAATTAATGAATCTTCTTCTGCAATGCGAATATCTGGCAGTCCTTTTAATTCAATCGGCAAGTTTATCCAATCAACCATTCCCTTTGAAAGAAAACGAATGATTAATGCAACGATTGGAATAACAATGGCTAATCCTAATGTACTTATCGTTGCACCGAAAAAATAATCCCTTCTCGTAATCCCGTTTTGAACGTAATAAGGAAGACAACTGACTGATGTGATAATCCCGATAACTAACATATAAATATTACCGAAAATGTAACTTCTCGCATAAAAATCATCTACCGTTCTTCCCGATTCCCCAGTATATATTAATGGATAAAGAATATGAGCGATATAAACGACAAACATGATTCCGAGAAACCATACTGTCCATTTTCCTTGCAGTGTAAATAAATCGATAGCAAGTTTTGTTCGAATTGATTTTTTCTTCATTTATTTCCTCTCCTCCGTTAGATAAATAAATAAATCTTGTAAATTTACCGGTCCGATCTCCAAACCATTGGAATGAGCTTTTTCCTTTTCCTCTTCCGTTAAATTTCCGTATATCATAACAGATTTTGTCCGCCCTAAAGTTTGTTCACTTAATTTCTTCTTTCCTTGGACAAATTGATCTACTTTTGAAGAATCCCCCGTAATGGCCGCTCCCCTTGATAATAAAGTTTCAAAATCATCATGAAAAACAAGCTCACCACGATGAATAATGAGGACTTCTTCAAATAAATAATCCATTTCCGACACAAGATGAGTAGATAAAATAAACGTTCTCGGATACCTTGCTTGGTCTTCTAATAATTCTTTGTAAAAAAATGTCCTTGTTGGCGCATCCATTCCTAAATAAGCTTCGTCAAATATCGTAATTGGCGCCCGACTGGAAAGCCCTATTGTCACATTTAAGGCCGCTTTCTTTCCTTTTGATAATTTATTAACCGGTTTTTTTAACGGTAGTTCAAAACGGTCCAATAAATATTTTGCATATTCTTCATCAAAATTTGGTCGATAACGTTTTAATGTATCAAACATTTCTTTTACTGGACTACTCTCATCTTTAAAGTCACGATCATAAATAAAGGCAACTTTTTGCATAATCCGTGCATTTTCAAACGGAACCTCGCCATCAATTTTAATTGTCCCGGCTGTCGGTTGGTTAAAAGAGGCAAGCAGTGATAAAAGCGAGGTTTTTCCTGCTCCATTCCGTCCTATTAACCCATATATTTTCCCTTGTTCTAATGAAAATGAGATATTTTTTATGACTTGCTGGTTTTTGTATGAAAGGCATAGGTTATTAACCTCTATAAATTTGTTCACTTCATTCCCCTTCCCTTCACTCTTTTTATTAAATCAATTAACTCATCTTCGGTAATTCCTAAAATATTAGCTTCTTCAACTAATTTAATTAAATGGTCTTCGATAAATTTTTCCTTCCGTTGTTGAATCAATTTTTCTTTCGCTCCTTCAGCAACAAACATCCCTACACCCCTCTTTTTAAAAAGGATTCCTTCATCCACTAACTGGTTAACACCTTTTGATACCGTAACATGATTGACTTTATAAAAATTCACAAGCTGATTTGTAGAAGGTGCTTGATCTCCTTCTTTCAGCAAGCCGGTTACGATTTGATCTTCAATTTTTTCCCGTATTTGTAAATAAATCGGCTTATTGTTATCTAAGTTATTCACCCATTTCACCACCTTAAATTGCCGGGATTTTTCAATGCCATGATTAGTTTACTGCTAATATAGTTATATACCTATGTATATAAGTATATATGGAAAATAATTTTCTGTCAATAAATTTAATAAAAAATGGTTTGTACCTAAAAGCTCTTTTTCAAAAATAATACGCAAAGGACCATATGATTGGTTGTTACAAAAACTTTTTGTTAATTTGATGTGAAACTTTGTTATAGGTCATTCGTATTTTTTATAAAAGGTAGGAGTTTTGTTTGGTTCCATCAATGATAAGGTTCTATACTAGAATGCTGAAAAGGATTGGGCGTTAAAGTTTACTATTCAAGTAACAATGTGAATGAATTCATCGGGCTGGGAAGTTTAATTTTAAATGAAGAAAAAACCTCTGAAGCGGAATTCGGCTATATGCTGCTTCCGGAACATTGGGGAAAAGGCTACGGGTCTGAGATTGCCAAAATATTAATCGAAAAAGCGAAAAATAACTTCATAGAAAGGTTAACCGCCATAATCGATCCGAAAAATATTCCTTCTAGAAAAATATTAATTAACAGCGGCTTCCAATCAGAAAAGTTATGTGAAATTGATGGCCTACCAGGGGAGATTTTGTATATGGGTTTATAATTAACTCTATAAAAACTACAAAAAAAACCGTCAAATGACGATTACTTCATCCGATTTAATTCTGCTTCCTGTTTAAGGGATCTCATTCCTAATAAATGAATGAGTTGCTCATGTTCATCTTGTTTCGCTGCAATTTCCTTTGTCCGTTCATTCGTTTCAAGAACGGCTAATTTAATTTGTTGCTGCTCCTGTTTCATTTCTGTTATATCTTGTTTCATAAGTAATTGCTCTTGTTTGATATCTGTTATATCTTGTTTCATAAGTAATTGCTCTTGTTTGATATCTGTTATATCTT
>NZ_JAJCHL010000006.1:0-64164 GCF_020554505.1 Caldibacillus sp. 210928-DFI.2.18 | reverse complement strand
TTGCTTCGATTTCCACTGATTTTGTCCCATAGCAGGGGATCCAGGCAATTCTATGGGACATTTTGGCTTGATTTTCCACAAATTTTGTCTCATAGTGCTGTTCTATGAGCCAATTTTGCTTCGAATTCCGCTGATTTTGTCCAATAGTCACCCATGTAGCAAGACAACATTGGATCGCCCTCATCAAGTTTTCTTTATAGTAAGTGAAAAAAGAGAAAAATTGTTATCGTATGATATGTGCATTAAAAAGCAATATTTGTACGACGTGTCGAGAGTTTTAAAAAATTTCTTTCTTATGATGAAACGAGCACGAAAAGTCGATATAATGGAAACATGAAATAAAGGAAGAGGGTTCCATATGAGTTATGCAATGGAAAAATTAAGAGAAGAGAAAGTGTTCAAAGACCCTGTTCATCGCTATATTCATGTTCGTGACCGGGTCATTTGGGATTTGGTCGGGACAAAGGAATTTCAACGTTTAAGAAGAATCAAGCAGCTCGGGACAACATTTCTGACCTTCCACGGCGCCGAACATAGCCGTTTCAGCCATTCCCTCGGTGTGTATGAAATTGTTCGCCGCATTGTTGATGATGTTTTTAAGGGGAGGCCGGAGTGGGATGAATCCGATCGGCTTTTGTCCCTTTGTGCAGCTCTTTTACATGATTTAGGACACGGTCCGTTTTCTCATGCATTTGAGAAAGTTTTCCAGTTTGATCATGAATATTTTACCCAGGCGATCATTATGGGGGATACGGAAGTAAATCAAGTTCTCAGATTGGTTTCGGCAGATTTCCCCAAAAAGGTGGCGGAAGTGATTGCAAAAACATCGGAAAAGAAATTGGTCATTAGCCTGATTTCCAGTCAAATTGACGCAGATCGAATGGATTACTTATTAAGAGATGCCTATTTTACCGGTGTTAGCTATGGTCATTTCGACATGGAGCGAATCCTTAGGGTGATGCGACCAAAAGAGGATCAAGTTGTCTTTAAAAAGAGCGGCATGCATGCGGTTGAAGACTATATTATGAGCCGCTATCAAATGTATTGGCAAGTGTATTTTCACCCGGTTTCGCGTTCCGGTGAAGTCATTTTACAAAAAATTCTTCACCGTGCCAAAGAATTACATGAGCAATTTTATCATTTCAAACACGAACCGAAACATTTTGTTACATTGTTTGAAGGAAAACCGAAATTAAAAGATTATCTCGAATTGGATGAATCCGTCGTTCTTTATTATTTCCATGTATGGCAAGAAGAGGACGACCCGATTTTGAAAGACTTATGCTATCGCTTTTTAAACAGGCACTTATTCAAATATATCGAATTTGACCCTGCAACTGAATATAAAAAGTATATGAAACTGGTAACATTGTTTACAGAGGCAGGGATAAATCCTGAATATTATTTAGTTCTGGACTCTTCCTCGGATCTCCCCTATGATTTTTACAGACCTGGGGAAGAGGAAGAGAGACTGCCGATCCAGTTATCGATGTCGAATGGAGAAATTCGGGAACTGTCCCGAGAATCGGAAATTGTTGAAGCAATCAGCGGGAAACGAAGAACCGACCATAAATTATACTTTCCTCTTGATCTCTTGAAGGAAGAATCGACCAAGAAAAATGAGAAAAGACAAATTAGGGCATTGCTTGGGATAAATGGATAAAAAATAAATATCCGCTCTTGATTGCAGCAAAAATCAAAACAGTAGAAGCTATTGTAGGAGATGAAATGAATGCTTTTTGAACATGCCAAAATACTCCATGCCATCCGGACGGCAAAAGAGGTAGTCGGGCGCAAGAAATTGCAAAAAATGATTTACATAGCCAAAAGACTATCCTTTCCATATCAAGAAAAGTTCGACTTTCACTTTTATGGACCGTATTCAGAGGAATTGACATTACAAGTGGAAGAACTCGTTAATATGGGCTTTCTTGATGAAGTAAAGGAAAAAAAGGGCGGTTATTTTCAGTACCGTTATCAACTGACAAAAAATGGCGGGGAGTTTCTTGAGTTATTTGAGCAAAAACTGCCATCGACATTGGACGAATGTATAAATGATATGAACAAGAAAAGTTCGAGGTTTTTAGAGCTGGTCTCGACCGTTCTTTATTTTGATGCCCTACCACGGGAAGATATTTATAAAAAAATCAGCCAAGTCAAAAGTAAACAACGGTACACAAAAGAAGAGATTGATGAAGCCTTTCAATATATCGAATCATTAAAATCATTGGTAAATAACCAACAAATGGAGTAAGTTGTTCACCCGGATGATAAACGTCAGGCACTATTTGTATAACGAAACAGGGAGGACGATTTGCTATGTCCCTCCCTGTTTCGTTAAAGAACTAATTTATTTTTCACTTTCAAGTTTTCCCGCTACCGCATAATGATTTTTCTTCATTTCTTCAATAAAGACAACAACTTTATCAACACTGGCACCGGTTGTTTCTACGACAGCTTCGGTTACTTTTTCAACTAACGCTTTCTTTTGTTCGTCTGTACGACCTTCTAACATTTTGACTGTAACATACGGCATTTTGCATTCCTCCAACTATGTGAATACTACCTATTTATTATATCTTGTATATCAAGAAAAGAAAATGTGCATAAAAGTTTAAAAAGTGTGTTCTGTGCCATTAGATGGTAAAATAAAGTTTAAAAGATCAAAAAAAGGAGCGAATTTATGAGTTTTTTAGCCTTTCCTCTAAATGTTTTGCCCTATATTATCATTACGTTGATTATTGCGTTTACAGTGCATGAATATGCCCATGCCTTTGTTGCTTATAAATTTGGTGACCCGACGGCAAAAAATCAAGGCAGGCTGACGTTGAATCCGGCGGCCCATTTGGATCCGATCGGTACTATCGTGTTGTTGATTGCCGGTTTTGGTTGGGCAAGGCCGGTTCCGGTCAATCGGTTCCATTTTAAAAAGCCGAGACTGGCAGGTGTCCTTGTTTCCCTTGCCGGTCCGTTAAGTAACTTATTGCTTGCTTTTACTGGCGGACTTCTCTTGGCACTGACGATAGGATTCGGATTGGAGGGAACCGGGGGAAAGTTTCTCTATGAACTGTGTTATTGGTTTACGTATTTAAATGTAGTTTTGTTTGTTTTTAATCTGCTTCCGCTCCCGCCACTTGACGGTTATCGAATTATTCAAGACGTTGTTTCACCAGGTACGCGGGCGAAATTGTCTCAGTTTGAAATGTATGGAATGTTAATCTTTTTAGTCTTGATTGTTGTCGATCCGCTATATAATATAACGATCGGACCGGTGCTTCAAAAAATTATTCCAAATATTTTTTACGGAATCCTTGATTTTGTAGGTGGATTCTTTTAAAATTTTTAATCACTATTAGATGTTCAGCCGGAGAAATAAATTATCATGGCTACTGTTTTTAGCCATTGTGCGAAATGAAAGGGGAGGGTTTGCGATGGAAGAAAATAAAGAAAAGAAAACAGTCCAATTCAATATCATTAAAAATGATCCAACTGATGGGCATAAAGGATTCGGTACCGGTGTGTTGAATTTGGAAAATGTTACCCCTGTTTTTGTCGATGTAGAGGAAAAAACAGCTTTTGTTGATATCGGCGCCATGCATGCAAAAAGCAAAGTGGAAAAAGGAATAAAATTTTTTAAAGAGAAAGAGGTAGTTCCGAACGGGAAACCGTATTGGCTCGTCTGGGTAACGATTGAAAGGAATGAAGAAGGTCCGTATTATTATGGCGTTGCTGCTTGTGAATTAATTGTCGACCGATCGATTCGCCGTGGTTACAAATCATTACCTGAACACGTGAATCGCATGGATAAATCAATGAAAGGGCATGTGATTGTGGATCATATGGATGAACCGTCAAAACGTGTTTTAGCGGAATTTTTAAAACAACAAGAAGGCGGACTTTGGGAACGTTCCAGTGACAAGTTGAAAAAGGATCTCGGTTGTTTGGTTTAATGAAAAACTCCTTGCCGGCAATAAGTGGTAAGGAGTTTTTCGTGTGAAATGAAACTTCCATTAATGGAGTTTTTTTCATCCCAAACCTACCCTTTTTAAACTCAGAATCTTGAGGTGGGGTCTTACTTGCCCGTTAAGATGGGATGAAATGCGAAATTAACTAGTTGACCCCGGATATGAATAATTGACTTCCCGTACATCCGTCCTAAATAAATCAGGAAAGTCAGTCAATCCACTTAAACCATTTCCGGTACCACGGTGACTTTTCCGGATCCTTTGCCAGCGGTTGTTCGTCATCCGGGGAATTTGCTTCCGGTTCCGAACAATATTCGGTCGGTTCAGTTCCTTTGATAAAATACGTATACCGCTTTACCGGACAATCCTTCGTTGCAAGAAGGCCGGTTTCCGGATTGATATTTACCCCGATGACTCCCGGAGTCGGTTTGAATATTTGATCGGGCTTACCCTCCAGAGCATTTTCCATTATGTCAACCCAAATATTTTTAGCAAATTGCCTTTCATCCGTTCGATTAATCGATTTCCCTTGATCATAACCGGTCCAGACGGCGGTTACTAATTTCGGGGTAAAACCGATCATCCAACTGTCCATGTTCGTTGATCCGGATTTTCCGGCATAGGTTTTCGTTGTTTTTGAGAGAATGCTTTGCCCGGTTACATTTGTGTAGCCATTCAGTTTTTCATCAAAAATCCCGGTCAACATATGGTTCATAACAAAAGTTATATCTGGATCCAGTACTTGAACCGCTTCTTTTTCCTGCTCATAAATTACCTTGCCTTTAGAATCCACAACTTTTGTAATAAACACCGGTTCGACACTTTTGCCTCCATTGGCAAGTAAGCTATAGGCATTGGCCATTTCAATAAGCCGGACATTGGATGTTCCCAATGCCAATGACGGAACTTCATCAAGGTCCGATTCGATCCCAAACTTTTTCGCTGTTTCAACTAAGGTTTCCATTCCTAAGAAAAGATGTGTTTTAACGGCATAAATATTATCGGATAGAGCGAGTGCTTGCATAAGTGTAATATCATCATCAGCATATTTGTGATTGAAATTTTCCGGTGTATATTTTTCTCTGCCGTCATCAAAGGTAAATGTCGTTAATTCACTGCGAAACGTGGATACCGGTGTAAATCCTCTTTCTAGGGCGGCGTAATAAAGAATCGGTTTTATTGTGGATCCCGGCTGTCTCACCGCTTGAGTTGCCCGGTTGAAACTGGATTCCTGATAATCACGTCCACCGATAAGCGCTTGAACATACCCGGTTTTCGGTTCCATCACGACGACCGCTGTTTGAATTAATGAATTTTCCGGTATCGTCTTCTTTACTTGTTCCTCCACAACTTTTTGCAGTTTCGAATCTAAGGTAGTAAAAACTTTTAATCCGCCAAGTTCAATGGTTCGCTCATCTAAACCAATTTTCGATTTTAATTGCGTATTAACAACATCTTGAAAATAGGGTGCCGTCGTTCCTTGTTTATCACCGAGATTTCCGGCAAAATCAATGTTTGCGCTTTTTGCCTTCTGTGCTTCTTCATTCGAAATGAACCCTTGTTTTGCCATCTCGGATAAAATGAGTTCTTGTCTTGCTTTTGCTTTGTCATAGGAAATAAATGGTGAAAAGCTATTCGGACCTTTTGGAATCCCGGCCAACAAGGCAGCTTCATGCAGGTTCAAATCCTTGGCATTTTTATTAAAATAATAACGACTGGCAGCCTCAATTCCGTAAGTCCCGTGACCGTAATAAATTGTATTTAAATAGCCTTCTAAAATTTCTTTTTTTGAGTAATTCGCTTCTAAACGAATTGTATAAAAAGCTTCTTTTATTTTTCGCGCCAAAGTTTTTTCATGACTTAAAAACAAATTGCGGGCATATTGCTGTGAGATGGTACTAGCCCCTTGTACTTTTGCCATTGCTTTGAAATCGGCAATTAAAGCGCCGGCAATCCGCTTTGGGTCAAATCCAATATGGGAATAAAAGCGTTGATCTTCAATCGCCAATGTTGCGTTAATTAAGTCAGGTGAGATTTCATCAAGATTTACCCAATATCGCTTTTGTCCGTTATGCGATTCACCGATAACGGTCCCGTCCTCCGCATAATAAATGGTAGACTGGGGGATTTCAATCGGTGGAGGACCTGACAGTTTTGCAATCATATATGTCGTAAAAATTGTGAAAAACCCGATGATAACCGAACATGCACCGATCAATAATAATAGATGAATATATTTCACTGTTTTGCGGAAATACGGGTTTGTTTTCAGTTCCAATAATTTAACCCCCCTTTAACACTAGAATCTTGCACAATACCCTGTTATTATTATGGAAATTCCTTTTATACTTTAAACCTGATTTTTCAAAAACTGATCATAATAGAATGGGAAAATTTGCAGAGCCAAACGAATAGGGTTGCATACATACCGGATAAAGCCTCTGTCATTATAATTGTTGAGATTGAATTCATGCAGTAAAACAGATAAAATATTATTGTGAAGTAGTAACGGATGAGGACAGATTACCGGTATGTCGGCTCCGGTTAAGGATGTGGAAATGTGAAAACATCTGGAACACCAGTGAAAATTACATTGGATATACATATCAATCGAGATGGTCATCATGAGGATTTTGAATTTATTGTATTTGGTCATTATTATAAAAGAAATGCGACCTCTTATTACATTTATGATGAAGTTTGGGAAAATGGAAAAACGCATACGATTGTCAAATATATCGATGGCAAAGTCCCTGAGATACAAATATTACGAACAGGGACTTTGAACATGAGACTCTTTTTTAAAGAAAATGAAGTCATGAAAGGTTCATATAAAACAAATATCGGTACGTTTAAAGTTGAAACAAGTACAAAAGACCTTGAATATGATTGGGATAAACAAATGAAACAAGGAAAGATGAACATAAATTATCATTTTTTTATTGAACAAATTGAAGTGGGTACATATCAACTTCAATTTACATTTAAGGAGGAAAAAGGATTATGAGCATCGTATCGCAGATTCAACAAAATCTGAAGGAAGAAATCAAACATGCTGTTCTCCGGGCGGGATTAGCCGAAGAAAACCAATTACCTGCTATCATTCTTGAAAAACCAAAGGAAAAGGCACATGGTGATTATTCAACAAATATTGCCATGCAGTTAGCACGGATTGCCAAAAAAGCTCCGCGGCAGATTGCAGAGGAAATCATCCATCATGTGAATAAGGAAAATGTATCGGTTCAAAAAATTGATATTGCCGGTCCCGGATTTATTAACTTTTTTATGGACAATCATTATTTAACGCAATTGATCCCGACCATTATTCATGAAGGGGAAAATTATGGGAAGTCCGATTTTGGTAAAGGTGAGAAAATTCAAGTAGAATTTGTTTCGGCTAATCCGACCGGTGACCTCCATCTCGGGCATGCGCGGGGAGCGGCTGTCGGTGATTCGTTATGCAATATTTTAGCTGCTGCAGGATACGATGTGACTCGAGAATATTACATTAATGATGCAGGGAATCAAATCCATAACTTGGCATTGTCCGTTGAAGCCCGCTATTTCCAGGCACTCGGATTAGAAAAGGAAATGCCGGCTGACGGATACCACGGTCAAGATATCATTGAAATCGGGAAAAGTCTTGCCAACGAATATGGTGACAAATTTGTCCATGCCCCTGAAGAAGAACGTTATGAATTTTTCAGGACCTATGCTTTGAATAAAGAAATGGAGAAGTTGAAAAAGGACTTGGAAGATTTCCGTGTGAAATTCGATGTTTGGTACAGTGAAACTTCTTTGTATAAAAACGGAAAAATTGACGAGGCTTTAAAGGCTTTGCAAGAAAAAGGGCAGATTTACGAAAAGGATGGTGCCATTTGGCTGAAAACCGAGGCACTGGGCGATGATAAAGACCGTGTATTAAGGAAATCGGACGGAAGTTATACCTATTTTACCCCTGACCTTGCTTACCATAAAGATAAATTTGAACGAGGCTTTTCTAAAGTGATTAATATTTGGGGAGCCGACCATCATGGCTATATTCCGCGGATGAAAGCAGCCATGGAAGCACTTGGATTCGACCGTAATGCATTGGAAGTAAAAATTATTCAAATGGTGCAATTATATAAAAACGGCGAAAAAATGAAAATGAGTAAAAGAACCGGAAAAGCAGTCACGATGCGGGAGCTTGTGGAAGAAGTCGGCTTGGACGCAACCCGTTACTTTTTTGTCATGAGAAGCTCGGATACGCATCTTGATTTTGATTTGGACTTAGCCGTATCCCAATCGAATGAAAATCCGGTTTATTATGTTCAATATGCGCATGCTCGGATTTGCAGTATTTTACGTCAAAGTGAAGAATTGGGAATCTCGTTCAGTGCGGATAACATAGACTTATCACTGATTACTGAAGAAAAGGAATATGATGTACTAAAAAAATTAGGAGAGTTCCCGCAAGTCATTATTGAGGCTGCGGAAAAGCGGGCACCACATCGAGTTACGAATTATATTCATGACTTGGCGTCGACCTTCCATAGTTTTTACAATGCAATAAAGGTACTTGATCAGGATAACTTGGAACAGACGAAAGCTCGGTTAGCCCTAGTAAAGGCCGTTCAGTTAACGTTGAAAAACGCTCTAACTTTAATTGGTGTTCATGCACCGGAGAAAATGTGATGGAGCAAAAATGACTATACCAAAAAACTTGAAGGAGTGGGACCGGATGTGGTTTCACTTCTTTTTTTCAAAAAAAACAAGGGCGAGCCCTTTGAATAGAAATAACATTGGATTATTTGATTATCTACTCATGATTGCGTTAATGTCCATCTCTACTTTTTTAAACTTTTCGGAGACAATATTAAACACTTGTCGTTGTTCATCCAGCTTGCTGTTCGTATAACTAAAGTTACTCCGAAGTTCTGTACCGAGATTGTTAATTTTAACTTCAAGTTCACTTTGATTTTTTTCGAGATTGCCCATCCGGGTTCCCAGCTTATTCATATTCATTGCCAACTGTTCCTGATTATGTTCAAGCTTATCCATTCGGGATTCAAGCTTGTCCATTCGGGATTCAAGTTTGTCCATTCGGGATTCAAGCTTGTCCATCCGGGATTCAAGTTTGTCCATCCGGGATTCAAGTTTGTCCATTCTTAAAACTAACTGTTCTTGGTTTTGCTCAAGCTTGTCCATCCTTGTTTCGAGTCGGACTTGTCCCTGCTTAATTTCTTTTACCTCGTGTAAAATTTGATTCAAGAGTTCTTCCACGACACCACCTCCCAGCAGTTTTTAATAATTATACCAAATGGATTTACTTTTTTCAGCAAAATTACAGATGTATTTTATGGATTCCGCTTCAAGCAATAAGGGCTGTTTACAACAAAGGTGAAAGAACAAAGGCGATCCATTCTTTTAACACAACATGAAATTTTTGCCTTTCGAGTTTTCGAAAATGAAGCGGGGTTGATTTCGATAAGTCAATTTCAGCAATTTCCAACATGCGCAAAACCAATTCTCGATCGTAAAAAATGCTGTTCATTTCATAATTATAATAAAAACTTCTTTTATCAAAATTTGCTGTCCCGATTGAACAAATATCATCATCAATAATAAAAACTTTGGCGTGATAAAATCCGCTTCGGTACTGATAAACTTTACATCCAAGTTTTAAAAGTTGCCGTAAATACCGATAAGATGCTTCCTTGATAAACGGATGATCACTAATTTCCGGAACAACCAAGGTAATGTCTACACATCTTTTAAGAGATTGTTTTAATTCGGAAAAGGCTTTTTTCCCCGGTATAAAATACGGTGTTCCGATAACAATTTTTCGTTTTGCTGATCGTAACAATTCGCAAATTTTTTCCTCAAGATCCTTGCCCTCAAAAGAATAAAAGCGATGTTTGATATCCCCCTTTGGTAAGACAGGGAAATAGTTCGATTTTTTCATTTTAACATTCGTTGCCGTTTTCCAATCAGTTAAAAACTGTGTTTGTAAATCTTGAACACCTTCTCCGGTAAAACGAACATGGCAGTCTCGCCAAGGATTTAACACTTCATCTCGGTTCACATATTCCTTACCAATATTAAAACCGCCAAGAAAACCAATTTTCCCGTCAATGACAATAATTTTTCGATGATTGCGGCTTTGGGATGTATATAGAAAAAATGGGAACTTCGGCACATGACAAAAGGCGATTTCAATTCCCTTCTTACGCAATTCCTTCATCCGTCTACGGGGAAATTGTAAACTTCCGAGCCAATCAATTAAAAGCCTGACCTCAATCCCCTCATTAACCTTTTTTTCCATTAATTCGAGAACAAGGGTGCCAAACGGGTCATCACGAAAAATATAAAACTGTACGTGAATATGATGCCGGGCTGTTTTCATATCTTGAACCATTTGTCTAAAAAGCTCTGTCCCATTGATAAAAATATCAATATTACTGTGGCGTATTGGAAATTGGTATATATGCATATTCTGTAAGTGTTGCTTCCTTCCAAAATAAAAGTCAACAAAAAGCAAAACAATCACTAGGAAAGGAATGATAAAAAACAGAAAGATAATATGCAAGGGGGCACCCTCCCGTAACGAACAATTTAAATTGAACTTTTGAACTAAAAGGATAGTTTCCCCAAACCGCATTAGGTTATACAATCAAGGGTGAGCCTTAAGAAGTTTTCCTAAAAAACAAATGCCAAAACTAAAAGAATTGTGGTATTATAAATAAAAATCATACTATTTTTTGTGTAAAATCTTCAAAAAACCTTTTTTGGTCCTTAACAAGTCAATTACATAGCAGTTCGTATAAATAATTTTTAAAAAAAACAAACAAAATTATTGACTGAATGCTCATTCATTATATAATAGAAGTAAGTGAATAAGGACTGTTGTTTAAAAAAATCATCATGGGGATTGGGATTACGAAAAAGGGGGAAACATAATGAGCCAATCATTGCTGGCGGTTAACTGGATTGCAACAATTGCTGTAATCGCTTACGGGGTATATTTATTTATCTATCTCATAAAAACAAGACTCTCCTATATTAAATTAGGGAAGAAAGAAGAATTTGACCGTAAATTTAAAGAACGCTTTCAGAAAATATGGGTTTATGTATTTGGTCAAAAGAAATTGCTGAAAGATAAAAAAAGTGGTGCCATTCATGTCATGTTTTTCTATGGATTCATTCTTGTCCAATTTGGTGCCATCGATTTCATTGTGAAGGGGTTAATTCCCGGCGCCCACTTGCCTTTTGGACCATTGTATCCGGGATTCACCTTCTTCCAAGAAATTGTTACGTTCATTATTTTAGTTGCGGTTGTTTGGGCATTTTATCGGCGGTATATTGAGAAACTGGTTCGTTTGAAACGCGGTCTAAAAAACGGACTCGTTCTTATATTTATTGGAAGTTTGATGATATCCGTTTTAGTCGGAAACGGAATGGCGCAAATTTGGCACGGCCATGAACCTACTTGGACAGAACCGATAGCTTCATTAATTGCTACTGGATTTTCCTGGATTGGTGAAACAGCAAGTATTGTTGTATTTTACATAGCTTGGTGGATTCACTTACTCGTTTTACTAACATTCTTAGTTTATGTACCGCAATCCAAACATGCGCACTTAATTGCAGGTCCGGCTAACGTGTTCTTAAATCGGTTAGATAATCCCGGTAAACTCCGGCCGATTGATTTTGAAGATGAAACACAAGAATCCTTTGGTGCCGGGAAAATAACGGATTTCACCCAATACCAATTGGTGGATCTATATGCATGCGTTGAGTGCGGGCGCTGTACCAATATGTGTCCGGCAACTGGTACGGGGAAAATGTTGTCGCCGATGGACTTAATTGTAAAGATGCGTGACCATTTGACCAATTATGGAGCGGCCGTCACATCAAAAACACCTTGGGTACCCGGATTCCTATTTTCGAATTCAGTAGGCAATCAATTGGCCCTGCAAGCAAGAGGCCTCGGGGCACAAGAATCGGCAGCAACATCAATTTATGATAAAAATTTAATCGGTGATATTATTACCGAAGAAGAAATTTGGGCTTGTACAACTTGTCGGAACTGTGAAGATCAATGTCCGGTTATGAATGAACATGTGGATAAAATTATTGACCTTCGTCGTTATCTTGTTTTAACGGAAGGAAAAATGAAACCTGATGCCCAGCGTGCCATTCAAAATATTGAAAAACAAGGCAATCCGTGGGGCTTGAACAAGAAAGATCGGGAAAATTGGCGTGACCTTCGTGATGATGTGGAAATCCCAACGGTAAAAGAACTGAAGAAAAAAGGGGAAGAATTCGAATACTTATTCTGGGTTGGTTCCATGGGGTCCTATGATAACCGAAGCCAAAAAATTGCCCTATCCTTTGCCAGATTGCTAAATGAAGCAGGCGTGAAATTTGCGATTTTAGGAAATAAAGAAAGAAATTCCGGGGATACGGCTCGTCGTCTCGGTAACGAATTTCTCTTCCAAGAACTGGCAACAAAAAATATTGAGGAATTTGAGAAAAATGATGTAAAGAAAATTATCACGATTGACCCGCACGCATACAATATTTTTAAAAATGAGTATCCGGACTTTGGTTTAAAAGCTGAAGTTTACCACCATACCGAAATATTGTATGATCTTGTGAAAAAAGGAAAATTAAAACCAATTTATGAAGTTAATGAAACGATTACCTTCCATGACTCATGTTATCTCGGTCGTTACAATGAAGTGTATGATCCGCCGCGGGAAATTTTGAAAGCCATCAAAGGTGTGAAATTGGTGGAAATGGAAAGAAACCGTGAAACAGGCATGTGCTGTGGTGCCGGCGGTGGTCTCATGTGGACGGAAGAAGATACCGGTCATCGGATTAATGTTGCCAGAACCGAACAAGCGTTAAAAGTAAATCCGGATATTATCAGTTCCGGCTGCCCGTATTGTTTAACAATGTTATCAGACGGAACGAAGGCAAAAGAAGTAGAAGAAACCGTAAAAACATACGATGTGGCTGAAATATTGGAAAAAGCCGTTTGCGGTGAAAGAAAAGAATTAGTTTCGTAAATTTGTCATGAGCAAAAAATAAATTTATTATATTAATAGATAGTGGAGGGGATGGATTAGATTTCCCCTCTACCTTTAGATACATCATCGAGCGAGCGTTCAGTCAATGTGTTTCAAGAGCTTTTCTATCATCTGCATAATTTTGTAACCGTTAACAATAGGGGTGAACGGGCTTTGGAATTGTTTTAGAAGTACAAGAATCTGGGTAGAAAGGAAATTTGTTCAATTTTAAAGAAAACTCGGGCGTCCGAGCCTTTAGGCGATGGCAAAGCCGCAAGAGCACTTATACTTAATTCTTAAAATTTCCAACTACGTCGAATTCGCTTCTTTGCTGGAAATTTATACTTTCTTAACGTATTAAAAAAACTATATACATAGTTTTTAAGATACTTATATTTTATAAGGGGGATTTTTATGGGAAAAACGGTTATTTTAGAAGGGGCAAGAACACCGTTTGGGAAATTAAACGGCAGTTTAAGCGGTTTATCCGCAACGGAATTGGGCGGAGTAGCCATTAAAGGGGCGCTAGAAAGAGCAAACGTTCAACCGGAAGAAGTGGAACATGTTTTGCTTGGTACGGTTTTACAAGGCGGTCAAGGTCAATTACCATCAAGGCAGGCAGCACGGAACGCCAATATCCCGTGGCAAACAAGTACAGAGACGATTAATAAAGTTTGTGCTTCAGGGATGAGAAGTGTTGCTTTGGCTGATTTGCTTATTCGTGCCGGCGAAAAAGAGATAATTGTTGCCGGTGGAATGGAATCGATGTCCAATGCCCCGTATATTTTACCAAAGGCAAGAAACGGTTACCGGATGGGCCATGGACAGCTTATCGACTTAATGATTTATGACGGTCTCACCTGCAGTTTTACCGGTGTTCATATGGGAACATACGGAAACAGTACTGCCGAGGAATTGGGACTGACCCGGGAAGCACAGGATCAATGGGCATTACGCAGTCATGAGCGGGCATGTGCCGCAATCGAGTCCGGAACGCTTCAAGAAGAAATTGTTCCGGTTGAAATTGTGCAGAGGAAGGGGCAGCCGATTGTTGTATCAACAGATGAAGCACCAAGGAAAGATACGTCATTGGAAAAATTAGCCAATCTCAAACCTGCCTTTGATAAAAATGGAACCATCACCGCAGGAAATGCACCGGGGGTTAACGATGGTGCTTGTGCATTAGTTTTAATGAGTGAAGAAAAAGCGGAAAAACAAGGGAAAAAACCGCTGGCAAAAATTCTTGCCAATGCGACGGTAGCGGTAGAGGCAAAAGATTTCCCGAAGACTCCAGGACTGGTTATTAATCTATTGTTGGAAAAAGTCGGTAAAACTGCGAAAGACATTGATCTGTTTGAAATTAATGAGGCATTTTCAGCGGTTACACTTGCGTCCGCACAAATTGCCGGATTGGATTTGGAAAAGGTGAATGTAAATGGCGGTGCCGTTGCTTTAGGACATCCAATCGGAGCAAGCGGGGCGAGAATTATTTTAACATTAGCCTATGAATTGAGAAGAAGAGGCGGTGGCCTTGGAATAGCAGCTATTTGTTCCGGCGGCGGTCAAGGGGATGCTATTTTAATTGAAGTCCCGAAACAATAAGTGGAAGGGTGCTATTTTAAAAACGAACATCGAGGCACGAGTCATTTCTAAAACATGCTGACAGTTGGGTTTTATCAAATACTAGTGGCATATGACCATTCATTATCGAAATCGAAATTTCATATTTTGAAAGCCAACCGGTAACAATGAGCGATATTGCCGGTGGATTTAAATACTAAATGGGACTTAATATAGAAAAATTTTTCAACAGGAGGTAGAACAGATGGATGTACAAAAAATTATGGTTGTAGGTAGTGGCCAAATGGGTTCAGGGATTGCCCAAGTTTGTGCACAAGCAGGCTATGAAGTCATATTACATGACATCAATCAAGAGGCAGTGGACAAAGGGATGGCTGGTATATACGGGCGACTTACAAAACAGGTAGCGAAAGGAAAAATGACCGAAGAGGAAAAGACATCTACCATTAACCGGATGAGTTCATCAACCAATCTTGAGGACGGCTCAACATGCGATGTTGTCATTGAAGCCGTCATAGAAAATATGGAGACGAAAAAGAGTATTTTCCGACAGCTGGATGAAATCACTCCAAAAGATACGATTTTAGCTACAAATACATCATCTTTGCCGATAACAGAGATCGCTTCGGTAACAAGTCGGCCGGAAAAGGTAATCGGTATGCATTTTATGAATCCGGTGCCGGTTATGAAACTGGTTGAAGTTATCCGCGGGCTGGCAACGAGTGATGAAACATATAAAACAATTTATACGATTGCAAGAAATTTGAATAAAGAACCGGTTGAGGTAAATGACTTTCCCGGTTTTGTCTCAAACCGCATTTTAATTCCGATGATCAATGAAGCCATTTATACATTATATGAGGGTGTTGCCTCAAAAGAAGCCATTGACAGTGTCATGAAACTCGGTATGAACCATCCGATGGGTCCGCTAACATTGGCGGATATGATCGGGCTGGATACATGTCTGTTTATAATGGAGACATTGTTTGAAGGTTTAGGTGATGATAAGTACCGGCCATGTCCATTATTACGGAAATATGTAAGTGCCGGTTGGTTAGGCAGAAAAACCGGCCGCGGGTTTTACGTATATAAGTAAACGAAACAAATATTTTCTATTTTTCAAAGACAACACTGAAAGGGGCAAACATATATGCATCTGCAATTTACCGAAGAACAATTGTTGCTCCAGAAAATGGTTCGAGATTTTGCTGAAAAAGAGATTGCGCCCTTTGTTTCAAACATGGAAGCGGGACAGTTTCCCCGACAGCTCATAAAAAAAATGGGGGAACTCGGTTTAATGGGAATCCCGATTCCAATCGAATATGGCGGTACCGGAATGGATTTCACCGCCTATATGATGGCAATTCATGAAATAGCCAAAGTGAGTCCGACACTTGCAGTTATTTTATCCGTGCATACCTCGGTCGGTACCTATCCGATTTTGAACTTTGGGACAGAAGAGCAAAAGCAGCAATATATCCCAAAATTGGCAAACGGAAAGTACCTAGGTGCCTTTTGCTTAACTGAACCGAATGCCGGCTCGGATGTAGGCAGTCTTTCAACAAGGGCGGTTAAAGATGGCGATCATTATGTCATTAACGGCAGTAAGATATTTATAACAAACGGCGGGGAAGCGGATGTATATATTGTCTTCGTAAAAACAAATCCCGCCCTCGGTTCTAAAGGAATTAGCGCATTTATTGTCGAAAAAAATACACCGGGTTTTATCATCGGTAAAAATGAACAAAAGATGGGCTTGCATGGTTCCAAAACAGTCCAAATTATGTTTGATCATCTTCGTGTCCATGAAAGTCAACGGCTCGGCAAAGAAGGAGAAGGCTATAAAATTGCCATGGCCAACCTTGATGCGGGACGAATTGGAATTGCCGCCCAAGCTTTAGGTATTGCAGAAGGGGCATTTTTACAAGCCAACGCTTATGCAAAAGAGCGGAGGCAATTCGGGGTTCCGATTATTGAAAACCAAGGCATTAGTTTTAAATTAGCTGAGATGGCGACACAGATTGAAGCGGCGAAATTACTCGTTTATCGAGCTACCTACTTGAAAGGGACAGGAATAAACTGTTCAAAAGAAGCTTCCATGGCGAAAATGTTTGCTTCCAATACGGCAATGGAGGTAACGACCGAAGCGATCCAAATTTTTGGCGGCTATGGGTATATAAAAGAGTATGATGTGGAGCGCTATTTTCGTGATGCAAAAATAACCCAAATATACGAAGGAACAAATGAAATTCAAAAAGTCGTGATTACAAAATATTTATAATTTTCCATTCATAATCGTATCAGTTTTTAAAAAAAAGGGGGATATCTATGCAATTTACATTATCTGAAGAACATGAAATGATTCGAAAAATGGTCCGTGATTTTGCCATCAATGAAGTAGCACCTACCGCCAGTGAACGGGATGAAGAGGAACGATTTGATCGGGAAATATTTGATCAAATGGCCGAGCTTGGTTTAACCGGAATTCCATGGCCGGAAGAATACGGCGGTATTGGCAGCGACTTTTTAGCCTATGCCATTGCGGTAGAGGAATTATCCCGGGTTTGTGCTTCGACGGGCGTTACATTATCTGCACATACATCGCTTGCAGGTTGGCCGATTTTTAAATTTGGAACAGAAGAACAGAAACAAAAATATTTAAAACCGATGGCGCAAGGGAAGAAAATCGGAGCTTACTGTCTGACGGAATCCGGCTCGGGGTCAGATGCAGGCGGGATGAAAACAATGGCAAGAAAAGAAGGGGATCATTACGTTTTAAACGGTTCGAAAATATTTATTACCAATGGCGGAGTTGCTGAAATTTATGTCGTTTTTGCCACCACGGACCCTGAGTCAAAACATAAAGGGACGACTGCATTTATTGTAGAAAGCAACTTTTCCGGATTTAAAGTAGGGAAAAAGGAAAAGAAAATGGGCATTCGTTCATCCCCGACAACGGAAATCATTTTTGAAGATTGCATTGTCCCGCAAGAAAATGTTTTAGGTGAAGAAGGTCAAGGCTTCAAAATTGCAATGATGACATTAGATGGAGGAAGAAACGGGATTGCGGCTCAAGCAGTCGGTATTGCCCAAGGCGCATTAGATGCTGCCGTTAGTTATGCAAAAGAACGGGTCCAATTTGGGAAACCGATTATCGCCAATCAAGGGATATCGTTTAAATTAGCAGATATGGCAACAAATATTGAAGCGGCAAGATTACTAACATATCAAGCAGCTTGGTTGGAATCGGCCGGACTGCCGTATGGAAAAGCGTCTGCCATGGCTAAATTATTTGCCGGAGATACAGCCATGAAGGTAACGACCGAAGCTGTTCAAGTTTTCGGCGGTTATGGATATACAAAAGAATATCCGGTGGAAAGATTTATGCGTGATGCAAAAATAACTCAAATTTATGAAGGTACCCAAGAAATTCAGCGTTTAGTCATTTCCCGGATGCTCTAATTAAGAAAGTCTTAATGGAAAGCAGGTGGTCCTTTGGCAGAAAAACAAAAAGTCTACGCTTCCGTAAAAGATGAGCGATTGATTAATATTCGCCGGGAGCAAATGGTTAAAGGGGCCATCTCTCTTTTTAAGGAGAAGGGATTTCATCGTACGACGACAAGGGAGATTGCCCGCAAAGCCGGTTTCAGTATTGGAACCCTTTATGAATACATTCGTTCCAAGGAAGATATTTTATATTTAGTTTGTGATCAAATATATGATGAAGTTCAGTCGAAAATTCAGGACGCACTTGATTTGAAAAAAGTCACCATTGAAACGATTCGGGAAGGAATTACTTCATATTTCCTGGTGATTGATGAATTGCAGGATGAGGTTTTGGTGTTATATCAAGAGGCGAAATCATTGACAAAAGAATCGTTGCCATATGTTTTGAAAAAGGAAATGCAAATGGTGGCTATGTTTGAACAGTTGATTCAATTGTTTAGTGAAAACTACGGCCTGCTTTTAAAGGATAAAGAAATAAAATTGTTGGCTCATAATATTTTTGTTCATGGGCAAATGTGGAGCTTCCGCCGGTGGGCATTACAAAAAATATACACACTAGATGAATATACCAATATGCAGGTTGAACTGTTTATCCAAGGGGTGCAAACTTTCTCCGGGAAAAAGGGTGATCATCCATTTAAGCCAGCTTAAACGCAAGGCAAAAAGCATTTTTCGTGTTGCGGGTATAAATCTGACCAGAAAACAATTTTTGACACGTAGTTCAAAAAGTATTCGTTACTACGAGTTACGGGTTTTAATTAAGAACATTTTTTCATGTAAGGGGATAGGGGGAGAAAGCATGGAGACAAAGGTTTACCAAGCAAAACATCCGATTCGCTTTGTGACAGCATCCAGTCTGTTTGATGGTCATGATGCGACCATTAATATTATGCGGCGGATTCTTCAAGTGAGTGGAGCCGAGGTCATCCATCTGGGACATAACCGCTCTGTTGAGGAAATTGTTAACGCCGCCATCCAAGAAGATGTTCAAGGAATTGCGGTTACTTCTTATCAGGGTGGACACATGGAATTTTTTAAATATATGTATGATCTCCTTCATGAAAAGGGTGCCGGACAAATCCGGATTTTTGGCGGTGGTGGCGGTGTAATTCTGCCAAAAGAAATAAAAGAATTACATGAATATGGAATCGCTCACATTTTTTCACCGGAAGATGGACGTGTGCTCGGGTTGCAGGGAATGATTAACCTCATGCTCGAACAATGTGATTTTCCAACAATCAATGAGGAAGTAGCCAACCAAGTTGTGAATTTACAAAACCAAAACCAATATGCAATTGCCAAAATGATTACATTGGCGGAATATTTATCAGACAAACGGATCGCAACAAATGTTGGTGAATTGGCTCCAGGACTTGAAACGATTTTAGAAAAGGTCAAGGAAGCGGAAAAAGCGGTACCGGTTCTTGGTATTACCGGTACAGGCGGGGCCGGAAAGAGTTCCCTAATAGATGAATTGGTCCTTCGTTTTTTAAGTGAATTTCCCGAAAAAAAATTGGCCATTTTGTCGGTTGATCCTACGAAACAAAAAACCGGCGGTGCGCTTCTTGGTGACCGCATTCGAATGAACGCCATTTTTTCACCGCGTGTATTTATGCGTTCTTTGGCTACCCGTGACTCCAAAAGTGAATTGTCACTCGCCATTCGAGATGCTTTAGCAATTACAAAAGCATCCGGATTTGATTTTGTCATTGTTGAAACAAGCGGGATCGGCCAAGGTGATGCCGAAATTCGCGCAATTAGCGATGTCGCCCTCTATGTCATGACAAGTGAGTTTGGAGCACCGTCCCAATTAGAAAAGATCGATATGATTGACTATGCTGATCTTATCGCCATTAACAAATTTGAAAAAACAGGATCAGAGGATGCAAGAAGGCAAGTACAAAAACAGTATCAACGCAGTCATGAACTTTTCCATGAAGCGCCCGAAAAAATGCCTGTTTATGGAACCATCGCCAGTCAATTCAACGATCCGGGAACAAACGCATTATTTGCAGCTATCATTGAGAAATTTAATGAGGTGCTGCACTTGGGCTGGTCAACAACCTACTCCAAAAAAGAGGTTGTTGAAAAACATGATATTATCATCCCAAACAGTAGACGGTATTATTTACGGGAGATTGCTGATAGTGTCAGAAATTATCATAAAAGGGTTGAAGAACAAGTTGAATATGCCCGAAAACTTTTCCAAATCGAAGGTACCATCGAGCTAACTAAAGGAAATGAAACAGAAGGGGCGCTCATTGATTCATTAGAAGCTTGGAAAAACAAGATGGCCGACAAGCTGAATGATACTTCGAAAAAAATTATTGAAAACTGGGATCAAACAAAAGAAACATACGCAAAAGACCGGCTGGTGACTATAGTCCGTGATAAAGAAATAACGACTGAATTACGAACAAAAAGTCTTTCAGGTTTATGGATACCGAAAGTCGCTTTACCGAAATACAAGGATTATGGGGAAATTCTACGTTGGGTATATAAAGAAAATGTTCCGGGTGCATTTCCTTTTACGGCTGGAGTGTTCCCGTTTAAGCGGAAAGAAGAAGACCCGAAACGTCAATTTGCCGGAGAAGGGACACCGGAGCGAACCAATAGGCGCTTCCATTATTTGTCAAAAGATGACCCGGCCAAACGACTAAGTACGGCGTTTGATTCCGTTACATTGTACGGTGAGGATCCGGATTATCGACCTGACATTTATGGAAAGGTTGGCGAGAGCGGTGTCAGTGTTTGTACCTTAGATGATATGAAAAAATTGTATCAAGGATTTGACTTATGCCACCCGTTAACATCCGTTTCGATGACCATTAATGGACCGGCGCCGATTATTCTTGCTATGTTCATGAATACCGCCATTGAACAGCAAGTTGAACTTAAGGAAAAAGAATTAGGGCGACCATTAACCGAAGAAGAATATGAAAAAGTTAAAGCCTACACATTGTCAACCGTTCGGGGTACGGTACAAGCGGATATTTTAAAAGAAGACCAAGGGCAAAATACATGTATTTTTTCGACTGAATTTGCCTTACGTATGATGGGGGATATTCAACAATATTTTATCAATCATCATATCAGAAACTATTACTCGGTATCCATTTCCGGTTACCATATTGCCGAGGCCGGTGCCAATCCGATCACCCAGTTGGCCTTCACCTTGGCGAACGGCTTTACGTATGTAGAATATTATTTAAGCCGTGGCATGCATATTGATGACTTTGCTCCAAACTTGTCATTCTTTTTCTCAAACGGGCTCGATCCGGAATATAGTGTTATCGGCCGTGTAGCAAGGAGAATTTGGGCGATTGTCATGAAAGAAAAATATGGGGCCAATGAACGGAGTCAAAAATTGAAATATCATGTCCAAACATCCGGTCGCTCCCTACATGCCCAAGAGATTGATTTTAATGATATTCGCACCACTTTACAGGCATTAATGGCGATTTATGACAATTGCAATTCACTCCATACAAACGCCTATGATGAAGCAATTACAACGCCGACAGAAGAATCCGTACGTCGGGCGATGGCCATTCAAATGATTATTACAAAAGAATATGGGCTAGCCAAAAATGAAAACCTGTTGCAAGGTTCCTTCATCATTGAGGAATTAACAGATCTTGTTGAAGAAGCAGTATTACAGGAATTTGAGCGGCTGAATGATCGCGGTGGTGTCCTCGGGGCGATGGAGAGTCAATATCAACGCGGAAAAATTCAAGATGAATCACTTTATTATGAGACGAAAAAGCATTCGGGGGAAATGCCGATCATTGGTGTGAACACATATTTAAATCCGAATCCGCCAAAAGAAGAAGAAATAAATAATATCCAAGTAGCCCGGGCCTCAAAAGAAGAAAAAGAAACTCAAATTAAAAACTTAATGAAATTTAAAGAACGAAATCAAGATAAAGTGGAAGATGCATTGCGGAAACTAAAACAGGTGGCCCTTTCCGGGGGGAATATTTTTGAAGAATTGATGGAAACGGTAAAAGTCGCCAGCCTCGGGCAAATTACCAATGCCCTGTACGAAGTCGGCGGTCAGTATCGAAGGAATGTATAAACCGGATACGGCAAAAAATGATAACTAAAATAAGATATTAAAAGGGGAGTACCGACTCATATGATGCAAAGTCGGAATCCCCTGCTTTCATTTTTCAGTTTTTCAGGTGTGAAGCCAACGCTTTTCAGAGTCAGTTTAGCCGGGTATAATTAAAGAAGTGAACTTTAAAACTAACTTTAATGTTTCACCATACGAATAAAAATATTTTCGCCGGACATCTAAAAATTGACAATAAATTGTTGTATAATAAAATTGGTAGGAAAGAAGGAAATAGGGATTTTATAAATAAGATTATCTCTACCCCAAGATGTCGTTATTGGGAAGTGAAATGAACTTGAAATATCTTCTAATCGTCGTTATAATTATTCTCTCTATATATGGAATATCTTTTTTCTATGATATGCAGCTGGGTGCTATTCCATTTTTAATTCTCTCTATATTTTTTATCTATATTGCCTGGCAAGAATATAAAAAAGGAGACTAATTCCACGCCATAAAATATCATTATTTGACGAATGACACAGACTAGCATAAACAGATAACTTTTGTTTATAATGAATAATATGCATGAAGAGTGGGTATCCAGTTTTTATAGCAATCATTCCATAAAGAAATCTTTTCTGTTTTTTTTAAGAGAGAAAGGACGTGCACAAGTGAGTTTAGAAAATTTAACCCAAGAACAATTACAGGAAATGTCATTAATCGAAATCGCATATGAACTTTTGTATGACAGAAAACAACCTATGCACCTAAATGATTTAGTAGATGAGGTTGCTAAATTATTGGGTGCAACAAAGGAAGAAGTCCAGGAAAATATTGCTCAATTTTATACGGATTTGAACATTGACGGTCGGTTTTTAAATGTCGGCGGTAATATTTGGGGATATAAAGGATGGTATCCGGTAGAACAATATGAAGATGATTTTGTTCCGACAGTCCGTTCGAAAAAGAAAAAGGCAAAAGTTGATGAAGTGGAAGACGATTTTGAGGAATTGGAAGAGGATCTTTTTGAATACGAAGAAGATTTAGATGAATTCATCGATGAGGATGAAGATGAAGATGAGGATGAATTTGTAGAAGAAGATGACCTTGAAGATATTGATGATGTATTTGAAGATGACGAAGATATTGTTGAGGAAGAAGATGAGGAACTAATCATCGATGAGGAATTTGAGGAAGAGTTGGACGATGAAGAAGATATAGATGAAGATGAATACATTGATGAAGAAGACGAAGAATTGTGAGCACCTTCTTGACATTTTAACTTTTCCTATGTATTATTCTATTTGGGCTCAATAAAAATATATTTGTTCATTTTAAAAAAGCAAATAGCTCCCTTACATCAGTAAGTGGGGCTTTTTTGTTTTTTCTTTTTTTTATAAAGTAACCACTGGTTTTGTAAACTATGATTAGAAAAAATAGTAAGGAGAGATTTCATTATGACAAAATATGTATTTGTCACAGGCGGGGTTGTTTCATCTTTAGGAAAAGGGATTGTTGCAGCATCACTCGGCCGCTTACTAAAAAATCGCGGTTTAAAAGTAACCATTCAAAAATTTGACCCATATATCAATGTGGACCCGGGAACCATGAGTCCGTATCAACATGGTGAAGTGTTTGTTACCGATGATGGTGCAGAAACAGACCTCGATTTAGGCCATTATGAACGTTTTATCGATATTGATTTAAATAAATATTCTAATGTTACGACAGGAAAAATTTATTCACGGGTAATAAAAAAGGAACGTCGCGGGGATTATCTTGGGGCTACTGTTCAAGTCATTCCGCATATTACGAATGAAATCAAAGACCAAGTTTATCGTGCCGGAAAAGAAACAAATGCTGATGTTGTCATTACAGAAATTGGCGGGACCGTCGGAGATATTGAATCATTACCATTTTTGGAAGCCATTCGCCAGTTAAAGAGCGATCTTGGTTCATCTAATGTTATGTATATTCACTGCACGCTTGTTCCATATATTAAAGCAGCCGGTGAAATGAAAACAAAACCAACACAACATAGTGTAAAAGAGTTACGCAGTCTCGGGATTCAACCAAATGTCATCGTTGTACGAACAGAAATGCCAATTTCCCAAGAGATGAAAGATAAAATCGCTTTATTCTGTGACATCGATTCGCAAGCAGTAATTGAATCAAGGGATGCGGATACTTTATATGAAATTCCCCTTTCTATGCAGTCCCAAGGTTTGGATACCATTGTTTGCAATTATTTAAAAATCGTCAGCCATGAACCGAATATGTCCGAATGGGAAGCATTGGTAAATAAAGTTCGAAACTTGTCCAAAACGGTCAAAATTGCCTTGGTCGGTAAATATGTTGAATTACAAGATGCCTATATATCGGTTGTAGAGTCATTAAAGCATGCCGGTTATGTATTTGACTCGGATATAGATATTCATTGGATTAATGCTGAACATGTGACTGAAGAAAACGTGGCGGAATTACTTGGTGATGCAGACGGTATTTTGGTACCGGGCGGTTTTGGTGATCGCGGAATTGAAGGGAAGATTACAGCAATTCAATACGCTCGTGAAAACAAAGTTCCTTTCCTTGGGATATGCTTAGGAATGCAATTAGCTTCCATTGAATTTGCTCGTCATGTCGTTGGATTAAACGGTGCTCATAGTTCTGAAATTAATCCGGACACAAAACATCCGATTATAGCACTTTTACCGGAACAAGAAGATGTAGAAGATATGGGAGGAACATTACGCCTTGGCCTTTACCCATGTAAAATTGTAGAAGGAACGAAGGCATTTAATGCCTATGAAGATGAACTCATTTATGAACGTCATCGTCATCGCTATGAGTTTAATAACCAATACCGTCAAATAATGGAAGAAAAAGGTTTTGTTTTTTCAGGAGTTAGTCCGGACGGCCGTTTAGTTGAAATTATTGAGTTAAAAGATCATCCA
Source organism: Caldibacillus sp. 210928-DFI.2.18 (assembly GCF_020554505.1). Taxonomy (NCBI): domain Bacteria; kingdom Bacillati; phylum Bacillota; class Bacilli; order Caryophanales; family Bacillaceae; genus Caldibacillus; species Caldibacillus sp. 210928-DFI.2.18. The sequence goes on along the minus strand of NZ_JAJCHL010000006.1, from coordinate 39,041 downwards.
TGGTTCGTCGCATCGCAATTTCATCCGGAGTTTAAATCGAGACCGACAAAACCACATCCATTGTTCAGAGAGTTTATCCGTTCATCTTTAAATAATCGGGAAGGAAAATAAGTTTGTTCATTCGGCATCCTTCGCCAATTCTAAATTAGAAAGAGAATTGTTCGAAAAAATAATGAAACTACCATAGGTTCGCACCCAAAAAGCTTATTCACTACATTTAGTGAAATTTTTCTTTAAGCCTTTTTGGGTGTTTTTTAATAGAGGGGCTATTATGGACAAAATGCGAAATCATCAAGCGAAAACTGTCCAATAAACCGGTTATTATGTTAAGAACCAAATGCATAATCTTCCATTATTTCATCAATTCGGAATTTTAACGAATGATAAACATATAATGCGGCTATCGCATGCGGATACATCGTTCTGCCACCCCGCTCATCCGGAACAAGGCCGGTGTCAATATGGAGATTGATACATACATCAGCTAAATTTTCTACTGGATTTACGTCTTTCACAGATATTGAACCGACAACAACAAACGGCACCTGAAGCGAACGCAGTTTTTTAGCCAGCACCACAACTTGCTCATTAGCAATATTTCGTGAAAAAATTAACACACGATCCGCCGTCGATAGCTGTTCAAATGTATCACCGGTCCATTCTTGCACTCTTTGCAAAGGCTCTTGTCCATATTTAGCCTCCAAAAAAACACTTCTCAAATCATTTTCACCAAAAATATAAATCGAACCTTCACCAACTAATGCCTGAGCCAACAATCTGGCTGCATCCTCTATATCAAGTTCTTGTTCACTAATTTTTTGTAAACGCCCAATCAATTGCGTAGTAAATATTTTCGACAAACCGCTTCACTCCTTTCACCCCATTTTAACAAAAACACCTTCTTTAAAAAAGAATAAATCTATAACGAAGAAGGAATAGTTAAGTTTTTGTCGAATATAAATGAGGGGGAATCAGGTTCGATGAAGGGAATTTTAAAGGATAGGGGAGAAGCGAAAATGGATAATGGAAAAATTTTAATCGTGGATGATCAGTTTGGCATTCGCTTATTACTTAATGAGGTATTTAAAAAGGAAGGTTATCAAACTTATCAAGCGGAAAACGGCCAAATTGCTTTGAAACTTGCGGGTATGCATTTACCTGACCTAGTTGTTTTGGATATAAAAATTCCGGGAATGGATGGAATTGAAATTTTGAAACGAATGAAAGAAATAGATCCATCCATTCATGTAATTATTATGACCGCATACGGAGATCTGAAAATGATTCATAAGGCAAAGGAATTAGGGGCACTTACCCATATTGCAAAGCCTTTTGATATAGAAGAATTGGCTAAAACAGTTAAGGAAATTTTATCGGATAAAATATTAGAAAAGATATAAAATATAAATGGTGTTCACTAAATTTTTTATTTTGTAGTTTTAATCACATGGTAAAATGTTTGTGATTTTGGTATCATAATAATTGTATGAAATAAGAGCCATTTTCTATTGAACATTTACATATTTTTTCATGGATATGGAAATTGGTAATTTGATGTAGGAGGAGATTGCATTATGCCGTTAGTATCAATGACCGAAATGTTGGAAAAAGCAAAAGCAGGCAAATATGCTGTAGGTCAATTCAATATCAATAATCTGGAATATACACAAGCAATTCTACAGGCTGCTGAAGAAGAAAAATCCCCGGTTATTCTGGGTGTTTCTGAAGGTGCCGCACGTTATATGGGCGGATTCAAGCTAGTAACAGCAATGGTAAAAGCTTTAATGGAAGAGTATAAAATTACGGTTCCTGTTGCCATCCATCTTGACCATGGTTCCAGCTTTGAATCATGTGCAAGAGCAATTCACGCAGGTTTCACATCGGTAATGATCGATGCAAGTCATCACCCATTTGAAGAAAATATTCAAATCACTTCAAAAGTTGTTGAATTGGCTCATTTGCACGGGATATCTGTTGAAGCTGAGTTAGGAACTGTCGGCGGTCAGGAAGATGATGTTGTTGGCGAAGGAATTATCTATGCGGATCCGAACGAATGTGTTGAACTGGTTAATCGTACCGGTATTGATGCTCTAGCACCGGCTTTAGGTTCTGTACACGGTCCTTACCATGGTGAACCAAACTTAGGTTTCAAGGAAATGGAAGAAATTGCAAAATTAACTGGAAAACCACTTGTTCTTCATGGCGGAACCGGTATTCCAACACATGATATCCAAAAAGCTATCTCACTTGGAACTGCAAAAATCAATGTGAACACAGAAAACCAAATCGCTTCTGCAAAAACAGTTCGTGAAGTACTAGCGAAAAACGCTGATCTTTACGACCCAAGAAAATATCTTGGACCGGCAAGAGAAACCATTAAAGACACGGTAAAAGGTAAAATGAAAGAATTTGGCTCTGTCGGTAAAGCTTAAGTTGTTGAATTGGCTTTAGCACTGACCAATCGAATCATAAATTTTAAGGCTATCCGTATAACGGGAGTACAACGTCCCGATCAGGATAGCCTTTTTTATAGTACTGGCAAATATTTTGAAAGCTGCTAGTAGTTGCGTGTATAATTAATACTTATCTACTCTATTTATATATATTTAATATCAAAAAAATAATATAGTTGAACTAGTCATGCAGAAATGTTATAACGTAGACAGAACTGTGTTAATAAATCCTAATTTGGATAATATGTAATTAATTGATAAAATAGAAGCAGTGGAGAAAACGATTACTTGATTATAAATGAATCTGTCATACCTATAGTAGGAAGGGAGATAACCATGGATAAAATAAAAGTCATTGGTGGAAAAACATTAAAAGGATCTGTCAAAATAAGCGGTGCAAAAAATAGTGCCGTTGCATTAATCCCGGCAAGTATTCTCGCTGAATCTCCTGTAACCATCGAAGGATTACCGGAAATTTCAGATGTTGAAATCTTGAAAAAATTGTTAGAAGAAATCGGTGGTGTTGTACACTTAGAAGATCAAGATATAACAATCGATCCATCAATGATGACATCAATGCCGCTCCCGAATGGCAAGGTGAAAAAACTGCGCGCTTCCTATTATTTAATGGGTGCCATGCTCGGACGTTTCAAAAAAGCTGTCATTGGTTTGCCGGGCGGCTGTCATTTAGGTCCCCGTCCAATTGATCAACATATTAAAGGCTTCGAAGCGCTTGGTGCAAAAGTAACGAATGAACAGGGCGCCATCTATTTACGTGCCGATGAATTGAAAGGAGCACGCATTTATCTTGATGTAGTCAGTGTCGGGGCGACGATCAATATTATGTTGGCAGCAGTTCGGGCAAAAGGAAAGACAGTAATTGAAAATGCTGCAAAAGAACCGGAAATTATTGATGTTGCTACATTGTTAACCAATATGGGGGCAAAAATTAAAGGTGCCGGTACCGATATTATCCGGATTGAAGGAGTAGACCATTTACACGGATGCCGCCATACGATCATTCCCGATCGTATTGAGGCGGGTACATATATGATTTTAGCCTCGGCAATGGGTAGAGGAGTTCTTGTCGACAATGTTATTCCCTACCATCTGGAGTCGCTCATTGCAAAATTAAGAGAAATGGGTGTGTCTGTTGAAACATCAGATGATCAAGTCTATATCTCAAAGGCGAAAAAGCTCGTTGCCGCTGATATAAAGACATTGGTATATCCCGGATTTCCTACCGATCTTCAGCAGCCGATGACAGCATTACTAACTAATGCGGAAGGAACTAGTGTGGTGACAGATACGATCTATTCTGCCCGATTCAAACATATTGACGAATTAAGAAGAATGAATGCAAATATTAAAGTGGAGGGCAGATCAGCCATTATTACTGGTCCCGTCCAATTAAACGGAGCGAAAGTAAAAGCGACTGATTTACGTGCCGGTGCATCACTTTTAATAGCCGGTTTAATGGCACGGGGGTTGACGGAAATAACCGGTGTCGAACATATTGATCGCGGATACAGTCATGTTGTCGAAAAGCTTCAAGGTTTAGGGGCCAACATTTGGAGGGAAACACTGACGGAAGAAGAAATGGAGCAGGTGAAAAACTCCTGATGTTTGTCATAGCTAGGGGTTGACCGAGGCGATTGAAAAAATACTTGACCATGTCCTTCTCAAAAAATTCATAGTAAGAGGTTAGTTGAACATCCCGGTTCTCCTTTCACTCAGAAGTCGCTTGACATCATGACCCGTCCAATCTTCTTTATCCCCGAACCGGAAAGAATATAGTGCGACAAAAACCCGATTATCCCGGGTTTTTTTGCATTTTTAAGAAAGAAAGCAATTTATATCAAAAAGTCTTTTGTTCTTTTTGTTATCTTATAGTCAAGGAGGTCCGGAGATGAGCTACAGTCCCATTATTCAAAAAACGATTCAATATATCGAGAATCATTTGCAGACAGATTTATCGTTGGACGGGGTTGCCAAACAGGCCGGTTTTTCAAAGTATCACTATCACCGGATCTTTCAACGTGAAGTAGGAGTTTCCATTTCTGAGTATATTCGCTATCGGCGGATTGCCAATGCGGCTAACTTGTTGCTTTACACGGATAAAAAGATTATAGACATTGCTCTACTCTATTGTTTTGAATCACAAGAGGCTTTTACCCGTTCCTTTAAACAGTATTACCGTCTGCCCCCGGGTCAATATCGGAAAATCATGAGTAAATTGCTATTTCAAAAGGAGGAAATAAAGTTGAAAAATGATCAATTATTAAAAGGATGGATATTAAGCGGCTCTCATCCATCTCATTATGAAATGGGCATTGACAGGGAAGTATTCCATAAAGGGAATGCATCGGGATATTTAAAATCTGTCACAGTAGAAGAAATAGGAGAGTTTGCAACGATGATGCAGGAATTCAAAGCAGATAAATATTTGGGAAAAAGATTAAAGCTTTCCGGTTTTATCAAAACAAAAGGAGTGGAAGGGTTCTGCGGGTTATGGATGCGGGTAGATGATCATCTTCATGACGTCCTGCAATTTGATAATATGAGTAATCGTCCGATAAAGGGAGACAACGAATGGAACCATTACGCCATTGTCCTGGACGTTCCGGAAAATAGTGCTGTAATTGCTTTTGGCGTGCTTCTTTCAGGGAAAGGGCATGTATGGGTGGATGAAATCGCATTTGAAGAAGTTGACAATCATACACCTACAACCAATATCGATTTCACCAGCGAGTTATTGGATGAACCCGTCAATTTATCGTTTGAAGAGTAAGGGAGGGCACAAGAATGGTCAAAACAAGGAAGCAAGAAATAAGTTTGTTAGTGGGATCGATTGTTGTAATGACCATAATAGCTTTAAAATTTCTTGTGGGAGATGTTATTTTTAGCTTAGTAAAAGAATGGGTTCTTAGCTTTGTAAACGAATGGATTTTTTAGCTTCATATCAAGGGTGTTCATCAAGTCGATAATTCGATAATGAGACACCCTTTTCATGTTAAATTTATTATGATCCACGATTGGGATTAACTTACCTTGAATTCTTTACGGTGATAAAGAAAAATACATGAAATAATCGGATAAAAGAGTCTTAAGATGGGGGCCAATCAATAATTAATAGCATTTGAAGATATGACTGAATCTTAGTCGCCAGATAGACACCTCATTCTTCTTTATATATTTTTTACAAATGTGTCCTACAAAATAAAAAATGTGCTATAATATATTGGACATATGTTTAAAAAATAGTTTTCAGGGGGATTACCGGATGGAAAGAAGTTTGTCAATGGAATTAGTTCGAGTGACGGAAGCCGCCGCATTAGCATCAGCCAGATGGATGGGACGGGGAAAGAAAAATGAAGCGGATGATGCTGCAACTCAAGCAATGCGACAAGTTTTAAACACAGTCCCTATGAAAGGAACCGTAGTCATTGGCGAAGGGGAAATGGATGAGGCCCCAATGCTTTATATAGGTGAGAAACTTGGTACAGGAAATGGCCCGTGTGTTGATATTGCCGTTGATCCGATTGAAGGAACAAATATCGTAGCCTCCGGGAGCTGGAATGCGCTTGCAGTTCTTGCCATTGCCGATGAAGGGAATTTGTTACATGCGCCTGACATGTATATGGATAAAATTGCCGTCGGTCCCGAAGCTGTCGGACAAATCGATATTAATGCACCGGTTATCGATAATTTACGTGCGGTAGCAAAAGCAAAAAATAAAGATATTGAAGACGTTGTTGCAACAATTTTGAATCGACCGCGTCACGAAAAAATTATCCACGAAATCAGGGAAGCCGGTGCACGAATTAAACTTATTAATGAGGGAGATGTTGCCGCAGCGATTAACACCGCGTTTGATCATACCGGTGTCGATATCCTGTTTGGAATTGGCGGCGCACCGGAAGGAGTTATTGCTGCGGTTGCTTTGAAATGTCTGGGCGGAGAGTTACAAGGTCGACTCCAGCCGCAAAATGATTCAGAAGTTGAGAGATGTAAACAAATGGGTGTCGATTATAACAAGACATTACTAATGGATGATTTAGTTTGCGGGGATGATGCAATTTTTGCGGCAACAGGAATTACCGATGGAGAATTGCTCAAAGGTGTTCAATTAAAAGGTGCTTACGGATTAACTCATTCTGTCGTTATGAGGGCAAAATCAGGAACCGTTCGTTTTATTGACGGAAGACATAGCTTTAAGAAAAAACCGGACCTTGTTATGCAATAAAGAAAATTGGGCGTCTATACGACTTTGAAACTTTTTTCGGTAGTTGATTAATCAGGGTGTTAAGCGATTTTGAAACCTTTTCAGTAATAAAAGACGTAAATGCTTGTTGCGAAAAAAACTTGGACGACAAAATGCGTGTTGAACTTTTTTCGGTTGGAAAAGCACGAATAAAACTCATTTTAGCTTGCTTTCATCCAGTATGTGATAAATCCCAATCATGTAAATTAAACCATGGTTGGGTATTTTTAAGAATTTTGTCAAAAAAAGTAAAAAAATTTTCTCGACTTAAGGCATATTACTACTTTAGCTTCTTAAAAGAATATGGTAATATAGTTTTGGACTATTTGCCAAACAGTAGAGAAAATAATTTCCCTTTGAATACCAATAATTCTATGAAGAAGTAAACAAGCTGCCCCAACAGCTTACCAAATCATCACTTCTTTATTCCCTTCAAAAGAACAACCCAATTTATTAACAAACAGAAATAAATAAACATTCTATGTAAATTTGAAAAGCGTGGTGTAGATTTTGGAAGAAGTAAATGTAAATGTAAATATTGCTCAGTTGGAGAATATGAAACTGAAAGAGTTGTACGAGCTTGCACGGAAATATCAAGTTTCTTATTACAGTAAATTGACCAAAAAAGAACTGATTTTTTCAATTCTTAAGGCACGTGCAGAGCAAGAAGGTTTCTTTTTCATGGAAGGTGTTTTGGACATTATCCAGTCAGAGGGCTTCGGTTTTTTACGTCCGATCAATTATACGCCAAGCTCAGAAGACATATATATTTCCGCATCGCAAATTCGCCGTTTTGATCTCAGAAACGGGGATAAAGTATCCGGAAAAGTACGGCCGCCAAAGGAGAATGAACGGTATTTCGGACTTTTACATGTAGAAGCGGTAAACGGCGAAAATCCTGAAACTGCGAAAGAACGGGTTCATTTCCCGGCACTTACTCCGCTATATCCGGACCGGCAAATCAAGTTGGAAACCGAACCTCATATCTTGTCGACACGGATTATGGACTTAGTTACACCGGTTGGTTTTGGACAACGGGGTTTGATTGTTGCTCCGCCTAAAGCAGGGAAAACCGTTCTATTAAAACAAATTGCCAATAGTATTACAAGAAACCATCCGGAAGCAGAGTTGATCGTTTTACTGATTGACGAACGACCGGAAGAAGTAACCGATATTGAGCGCTCCGTAAAAGCAGAAGTCGTCAGTTCAACCTTTGATGAAGTTCCGGAAAATCATATTAAGGTTGCTGAGCTTGTGCTTGATCGGGCTATGCGTTTAGTTGAACATAAACGGGATGTTATCATTTTACTGGATAGTATCACAAGACTTGCCCGTGCCTATAACTTAGTAATTCCGCCAAGTGGACGGACACTTTCCGGGGGAATTGACCCGGCAGCTTTCCATCGTCCAAAACGATTTTTCGGAGCTGCTAGGAATATTGAAGAGGGTGGCAGTTTGACTATTTTGGCAACGGCATTAATCGATACCGGTTCTCGTATGGATGATGTTATTTATGAAGAATTCAAAGGAACCGGTAATATGGAGCTACATCTTGACCGGGCACTCGCAGAAAGAAGAATCTTCCCGGCAATTGATATTCGGCGATCCGGCACACGGAAAGAAGAATTGTTATTACCGAAATCCCAACTGGAAATCTTATGGGCACTTCGCAAATCATTATCCGATACGCCTGATTTTGCTGAGAAATTTATAAGAAAATTGCAGCAATCGAAAACAAACGAGGAATTCATTACAACATTAACGGATGAATTAAAAAATAATGGAGTTTCGAAACGGGCATTATCATAGAAGATTTTCCTTGTTTTAAAACGAGCATTATCATAGTAAGTGGACTTTGAGCAAAAAGATCAAATGGTATTGTTTTACAGCAAACGATTATTGCTTTTTAGGAGGCAACTTGCTATAATAGTAATAGTGTTTTTTTAACGATACCTTTATGGATGAGAAATAACTCTGTTTCAGAATGATTCAGGGCAAAAGGAGTGAAATAGGATGAAAGCAGGAATCCATCCAAATTACAAACGTGTAATGGTAAAATGTGCTTGCGGTAATGAATTTGAAAGTGGATCAGTTAAAGATGAAGTACGTGTAGAAATTTGTTCTGAATGTCACCCATTCTATACTGGTCGTCAAAAATTTGCTACTGCAGATGGTCGTGTTGAACGCTTCAACAAAAAATACGGTCTTAAACAATAGACGGTATGGTCCATTTGTGTGGCTATATGTTTCGGATATAAAACAGGCAAGAAGTTCTGATCACTTGCCTGTTTTTTTATACGTCCATTAGTGAAAATTCCATCAGCGGAGGGTTTCTTCATTCCCTCATGATGGTTAGTTGAACGAATCGGACGAATGCCGGCAGTTCAATCAGCACCTATTTTTTTGTAAATTAGAATCATAAGGTGGGAGTCTTACTACCCGTTAAAAGTGGGATAAAGCGAAAAAGGGGTTTCCATCAACGAATGTATCGATTATTATATAGATTGGGAACCAATAATAAGAAATAGACTCGTCAATTGTGATGGAAGGAGCAGCAATCAGCATGTATGTAATGAAGCAATCAGGATGGGTAGAGGTCATTTGTGGCAGCATGTTTTCCGGAAAATCCGAGGAATTAATCCGAAGAGTCCGTCGCTGTCAGTTTGCCAAACAAAAAGTAGAAGTTTTTAAACCGAAATTAGATGATCGCTACAGTAAAATAGAGGTCGTTTCCCATAACGGAGATGCCATTCATGCTCATCCGGTGAGTGATGCTGATGATATATTTGACTTTATAACAAAAGATACCGATGTTGTCGCCATTGATGAAGTACAATTTTTTGATGATCGGATTGTAGACATTGTCCAGGAATTAGCGAATGAGGGCTATCGGGTCATCGTAGCCGGACTGGATTTAGATTTTCGCGGGGAACCTTTTGGACCAATGCCGAAGTTGTTAAGTATCGCTGAACAAATAACTAAATTGCAGGCAGTTTGTACAATTTGCGGATCACCGGCCAGTCGTACACAACGATTAATTAACGGAAAGCCGGCATCTTATTACGATCCGGTCATTATGGTAGGAGCAACAGAAAGTTATGAGCCACGTTGTCGTCATCATCATGAAATCCCGGATCTCCCGAGAGAAAAATTAAGAGTGCGGCCGATAAAAATATATGGAAGGGGTGAAGTAACGGATGTCGATGTTTGATCGATTAGCTGCTGTGGAAGACCGTTATGAAAAATTAAATGAATTACTTAGTGATCCGGATGTAGTTAGTGATCCGAAGAAACTGCGGGAGTATTCAAAAGAACAGTCAGCTATTCAGGAAACCGTGCAAACCTATCGTGAATATAAACAAGTTAAAGAAGAACTCCAAGATGCAAAATTGTTGTTGGAAGATAAACTGGATGCGGAAATGCGTGAAATGGTCAAAGAAGAGGTTGCCAGCCTGGAGGAACGTGCTGAACAACTGGAGGAACAATTAAAAATTTTATTGATTCCAAAAGACTCGAATGATGATAAAAATGTCATTATGGAAATCCGTGGTGCAGCCGGTGGTGAGGAAGCGGCGTTATTTGCCGGAGATCTGTTCCGTATGTACAGTCGTTATGCTGAGAGTCAAGGTTGGAAAATTGATGTTATCGAAGCCAATTCCACCGGTTTAGGCGGATATAAAGAGATTATTTTTATGATCAATGGCCATGGTGCCTATTCGAAATTAAAATATGAAAATGGCGCTCATCGTGTCCAACGCGTGCCAACAACAGAATCAGGCGGCCGCATTCATACATCGACGGCTACAGTCGCTGTTCTGCCGGAAATGGAAGATGTCGATGTGGAAATAAATGAAAAAGATATTCGCTTTGATACGTTTGCTTCAACGGGCGCCGGTGGGCAAAGTGTTAACACGACGATGTCCGCAGTCCGTTTAACGCACATTCCAACCGGCATTGTTGTTACTTGCCAAGATGAGCGTTCCCAAATTAAAAACCGCGAAAAAGCCATGAAGGTATTACGTGCCCGGATTTATGATAAATACCAACAAGAAGCGCAAGCCGAATATGATGCAAACCGGAAATCTGCAGTCGGAACCGGCGATCGTTCTGAGCGGATTCGTACCTATAATTTTCCGCAAAACCGTGTAACGGACCATCGAATTGGTTTAACTATCCAAAAACTCGATCAAATTTTGGAAGGCAAATTGGAAGAAATTATTGAAGCATTAATTTTAAATGAACAGGCGGAAAGATTAAAAAATGAAGCAAGCTGATGGAAAGTATATTTTTGAAGCTCTCAACTGGGCTTCTTCTTTTTTAGAGGAACATGATCGGGATAAAAATGTGTCGGAACTCGCTCTACGCCATGTATTACAGATGGACCGTACCCGACTATTGCTGAATTTGCGGGAAAAGTTGAGCTTATCTGAGTGGATCGCTTTCCAAAAATTGATTTATCAACATGTTGACGGTTCTCCAATTCAATATTTGCTTGGTTACGAGGAATTTTTTGGAAGGAAATTTGTCGTAAATCCGGATGTATTAATTCCCCGTCCCGAAACTGAAGAATTGGTCCTTGGCATGCTGGAAAGAGTGAAAAAATATTTTGGAACCTGTCAAGGATTAGACTGTATTGATATTGGAACGGGGAGCGGTGCCATTGCGATTACTTTAAAGCTGGAAATGCCGGAATTGAATGTCATTGCCTCCGATGTATCAAAGGGAGCATTGGTTATAGCTGAGGAAAATGCGAAAAGGTTCGGTGCTGATATTCAGCTGGTTGAAGGGGATTTATTGGAACCGTTTATCGGGAAAAAGCGGTTTGACATCATTGTTTCGAATCCGCCTTATATTCCGCTTAGTGATCGTGGAAGCTTATCAACAGTTGTCAAAGATCACGAGCCGCCTTCCGCTTTGTTTGGCGGACTGGATGGCCTGGATTTTTATCGAAAAATTATTCAGCAACTGCCACATGTAATCAAAGAAAAGGCATTAATCGGTTTTGAAATCGGTAGCGGCCAAGGACAAGCCATTAGGGAACTCGTCCGCGAACTATTCCCTCTTATAGATATTGAAATCGTGAATGATATCAATGGCAAAGAACGAATGGTGTATGGTTATATTGAATAAAGGTTTTTTATACTCTACAAACAAAAAGGTAAGCTCTTTGGAAACGACGGGTTTTCTACCATACGGTTTTCCAAAAGCTTACCCTTATTTAAATAAATCAAATATATTTTCAATGAATTCTACTAAAAAGAATTTTACTTCTACATCCTCTTCATTTTCTTCCACATATAGTTGTTCATTTGATTGATCGTCTGAATTTGATTTTGCCGTCACGTCATTTTTTTTCTCTTTATGTGTAGTCAGGTCTATTTTCGTGTCATCTGAAACATTTTTTCCTTTATCCTCAAATCCATCGCTCACCGCAGTCCCGCTTGAAAAATCCAAGAAACAAAGCGGTGGAAACAAGACACACCACCAATTGGCCCCGGTCCCTTCCCCAAGCGTTATTAACACTGCTTCATATTTCCCGGCTGGATAAAGAAAATTACCATATAGTTTTGTCGGAAAATCCACTTCCCCAAAACGAATTTGAACTTTCTGATTTACCCCGTTTTCTTCCAATACCTCTTTTGCCGTTGCCTCAAGAATATCTAAATTTGTAATGATTTTTTCTCTTGCCGCTTCCATGGAGGTTAATTCGCTAACCCATTCGGTAATTTGGGCATTTACTCGATCCCGAACAATTCTTTTAATCCTTTGATCTTGTTCGGAATTACTATTTGCTAAAATTCGTAGTCGAATGGCTTCATTTGGGATAACTACTACATCTTCCTCTTGTGCAAAACTTTTTGGTAAATATAAACTAAACATACTGGCCATCGTAACCAATATGAAAAAGAATGCAATTGCATGTATCGTTCTTTGCCTCATCGAACTCCTCTCCCTTCAGTAACCCATTGTTGACCAAATCTATCAATCTTATTCATTTACCATTTAAAAAAATGCAGGGAGTAGTGTTTCTGTCATGATTGTTCATTCCTTACTTTTATTTTTTGCACTTTTTTCCTATACTTATAAAAAGAAGTTCTAGATAAACAGTGCTCGCCTGTGGATAAAAGGATGGTTGAGGGCATATTTATCCACATTTTAAACATATTTATCCACAGTTTTGTGGATAGTTTCATTGACTTTCACTAATTTTATGGAGTTTCATTCATATTTTTGTGGATGATAACAGTCGAACGATTATAATTTTCAACAAAGAAGGAGAAAAACATGTTAACAAAAATATGGACTGTGGATAACACTGTGGAAAATTTATACACATATCCACAGATTATTGAAGCGGCAGAGGTATTACAAAAAAATGAAGTGGTGGCATTTCCGACAGAAACGGTGTATGGCTTAGGGGCAAATGCATTAAGCGATGAAGCTGTTAATAAAATTTATGAAGCAAAAGGCAGGCCAAGTGATAATCCACTAATTGTTCATATAAGTAAAATGGAAGATGTGGATAAATATGTGGAAGAAATACCGGAACAAGCTAAAAAATTGATGAACGCATTTTGGCCCGGTCCGCTAACAGTCATCTTAAAAGTAAAACAAGGAATTTTATCAAACAAGGTAACGGCAGGACTTCCAACCGTAGGAATTCGTATGCCCAACCACCCTGTTGCCTTAGCGTTAATTGAAGCGAGCGGGTTACCGATTGCTGCTCCAAGTGCCAATCTTTCCGGTAAACCAAGCCCTACGAAATTCCAACATGTGTATAAGGATCTAAATGGGAAAATTGCCGGGATTGTGGACGGAGGTGAAACCGGGGTTGGTGTGGAATCAACGGTCATAGATTGTACAGAACCAATCCCGGTTATTTTGCGTCCGGGTGGTACAACAAGAGAGGAGATTGAAGGGATTATCGGTTCGGTTGGCATGGATCGGCAAGTGAAGGAAGAAGTGGAAAAACCGAAATCACCTGGGATGAAATATACCCATTATGCACCGGCAGCACCGATGTATCTGGTGGATGGCAGCTCGGCTTTTTTACAAGAAACGGTGGATTCGATGCGAAAAATCGGCAAACGGGTTGGCATATTGACGACGGATGAACGGGTAAATACATATCAAGCCGATTTGGTCGTCAGTTGTGGGCAAAGAGAGCAATTATCCACAGTGGCTCATCATTTATATGATGCATTACGCCAATTTGACCAAGAAGAGATCGATATGATTTACGGAGAAGTTTTTCCCCGTGAAGGAATTGGTGTTGCAATTATGAACCGCTTATTAAAAGCAGCCGGTCATCGAATAATTAAAGAACACAACTCAAACCGTTGATTAACTTTATAGACAGTTTGAGCCTGTTTTTCGTCAAAACTGTCCAATAGCGCGGCTTTCCCTCCGTAGCAGTTCCCCGAAATATGAGCTGTTTTGTCCAAGAGAAAGTCGCGATGAAAAGCATGTCTATTCCCCCAAAAACCTGCATATGTTTATAAAAGCTAGTCCAAGAGTACGTTCTGGGTAGGGGGAATTACATGTCTACTGTTACAGGTGAAGTATTTACACTGTCGTTGATGGCTTTTGCGTTGGGGATGGATGCATTCTCAGTAAGCTTAGGTATGGGAATGGCCTCGATAAGGTTAAAACAAATTGTAAAAATTGGCCTGACTGTCGGGTTATTTCATATCTGGATGCCGTTGATTGGAATGCTGACCGGGAATTTTTTATCCGAACAATTTGGAGCACTTGCCACGTATGCCGGTGGGATATTATTGATCCTCATTGGTTTCCATATGTTTATGTCCGGTTTTAAAAATGATGAAAAAAGAAGTTTTAAACCGATTGGTATCGGCTTATTTTTATTTGCCATCAGTGTCAGTTTGGATAGTTTCTCTTTAGGATTAACGCTGGGAATTTTCGGTGCCAAGACAATAACTGCAATAACGTTATTCGGCTTTTTTGCAACTATTTTAACATGGGCCGGACTATTGTTAGGCCGTAAAATGAAAGGAATTATTGGTCAATACAGTGAAGCTTTTGGCGGTACCATTCTTTTATTCTTTGGTATTAAACTAATCTTTCCTTTTTAAATATGAAACTATTCTCTCACTTCAGCCTTCCTGCAAAAAACTTTTAATATGAACACCATTCTCGTATAATAAAATAGGGGGATTGGATATGAAAAAAATATTATTTATTTGTACCGGGAATACATGTAGAAGTCCAATGGCAGAGGCAATTGCAAGAAAGCTTGATAAAAACCTGGAAGTCAAATCAGCAGGACTTTTTGCTGTACAAGGATCTGACATTTCGCCGTTTGCAAAAGAAGTTTTACAAGAAAATGACATAGTCCACCAACACCAATCCACTCCATTTACAAAGGAAGTTGCCGATTGGGCCGATCTTATTTTGACGATGACGAAATCCCACAAAGATTATATCGTTGGTCAATATCCCGATTTACGACATAAAGTTTTTTCTTTAAAAGAATTTGTTAAGGCAGATGGAATGGATGTCAGTGATCCGTATGGCGGTTCTATTGATACATATCGACGTACATACCAGGAATTATATGACTTAATCACAAAGCTGGAGGATCAATTGCATTAGGTGTATAAAATAAATTATCAATGTCTTCAAAGGGGAGGAGCACATGAACAGAAAAAAATATAAATTTAGTCTCCGCAAAAAGCTAGTCTGGTTTACAACATTACTGGCATTGATTACTTACTCAACAAGTGCTTTTTTTATTTATATTCTTTACCCCTTATTCTTTGAAAATATCATTAATCAGTTTGTCTTCACAATTGGAACATTAGCTCTCGGAATTATTTGGTCAGGTATATTAGCTTTTTTGGCCGCGTTCTTTATTGTTCGTCCGTTAAAAGATTTAGAGCAGGCTGCCATGCAAGCGGCAAGTGGAGATATTACAAAAGATGTAAAGGTTTCCAAATCAGATGATGAAATTCGGGCTGTCGGATTAGCGTTTAACTATATGCTTGAAAACTTGCGCAAAATGGTTAGGCAGATTGAGAATAATTTTTCTGAAACCAATGAAAAAGTGCTTTTAATTTCACGAGAATCAAGAAAAGCAACGGAACAAGCCGAAAATATTGCAAAGACCATTACAGAAATATCAAAGGGTGCTGAGAATTCCGCTGAGTCAATTCAAAACACGGCAGAGTCAATTGAAGATGTGATAAAAATCGCGATGGAAGTGCAGACAAAAGCGAAAAACTCTGAAAAAGAATCGAATGAAATGCTTGATGTTTTGCAAAAAAGCAGACAAGCTATTTCTTCACTCATCACCGGGATTGAAGACTTGGCTCTGGCTAATAAAGAGTCATTGGAATCGGTTCATCGCTTGGCTAAAAATGCGGAACAGGTGGAACAAATCATTCATCTTGTCGGGGATATTGCCAACCAGACGAATTTGTTGGCACTGAATGCCTCAATTGAAGCGGCACGTGCCGGTGAACATGGCCGAGGTTTTGCGGTTGTTGCAGAAGAAGTTCGGAATTTAGCAGATGAGAGTGCCAAAGCGGTTAATGGAATTTCCGAACTTTTAAATAATATTCAAAATGAAGTGAAACAAGTTCTAAACCAAATTTCCGGTCAGGTCAAATCCGTCGATCAAGAAGTAGCTAAAGGGGCCGGTACAAATCAAATGATGGAAGATATGACGGCAAAGATTTATCAAGTTGCCGAGGCCGTGAAAAATATTTCCATATTAGTTGACCAACAAATGACCAGTATTCACAATACATCAATCCAATCTCAGGAAGTATCAGCCATTGCCGAAGAGACCTCTGCGGGTGCTGAGGAAGTGGCCGCTTCTACCCAGGAACAAGCATCTGTAATTACTAATGTAGAAGAAATTGCAGTCGAATTAAAAGAACTTGCCAATAAATTGAAAGAAACGATAACACAATTTAAAATCGCTTAAATGTTACAATGACGATGCGATCGAAAAATACGAAAGGGAAACAAAAATCGTTTCCCTTTTTTAATATGGTAGACAAAATTATGGCATCACCAACTTATCTTTTTTAAATATTTTTTAAAAAAAGCATAAAATACCGGTGGAAATTTTAGGTTTCAGGGGCCCTCCATTTTTGTAGCCCTTGTTTTCCAAGCCTGTAAGTATACCGGATATTTTCAGTTGTGATAAAATGAAGATAAAGATTCATACTAGAAGGTACATACACGAATAGTAGAGGTGATAAGGATGAAGGTAGCCGTTGCAGCAGATCATGGCGGTGTCCATCTGAAAGGTGAAATCGTAAGTTTATTGGAAGAGCTTGGAATTGAATATGAAGATTTCGGTTGCGATTGTGAAACATCGGTTGATTATCCGGACTATGCCCTACCTGTTGCGGAAAAAGTGGCAAACGGGGAATTTGACCGGGCCATTCTCATTTGTGGAACAGGAATCGGTATGAGTATTGCAGCGAATAAAGTCAAAGGCATCCGCTGTGCGCTTTGTCATGATGTTTTTAGTGCAAAAGCAACCCGTGAACATAATGATACAAATATTTTGGCTATGGGTGAACGGGTTATCGGCCCGGGACTGGCCCGTGAGATTGCAAAAACATGGTTAACAACTGAATTTCTCGGAGGAAGACATCAAAGACGTATTGGAAAAATTGATGAATATGAAAATAAATAAGATGGGACCGGAATTACACATTTTTAAGTAAACCCATTGTTTTTAAAATGCTATTTTCTAGATAGTATGAAAAGTATGAGGTGAACGAAAGAGTGGAACGGATCGAACAATGGAGGGAAGAGGCTAAGCAAATTTTTTCAGAGTTTGCCGAGAAAATCGATGTAAAGAAAAATCAAATTCTTGTCGTAGGCTGTTCAACTTCTGAAATCATCGGGAAAACCATTGGCACGAAAGGATCAATCGATGTAGCAGAAATGATTTATCAGGAATGTAAGCGATTTGCCGATTCGACAGGGGTCAGCCTTGCCTTCCAATGTTGTGAGCACTTAAACCGAGCGTTGGTAGTCGAACGTTTGACAGCGGAACGTTATGGATTGGAGGAAGTTTCAGTCATCCCCGTTCCAAAAGCAGGTGGGTCAATGGCGGCCTATGCTTATCGGCAATGTTCCGATCCGGTCGTTGTTGAACAGATAAAAGCAGATTTTGGAATTGATATCGGGGACACTTTTATAGGGATGCACTTGAAACACGTCGCTGTTCCGGTACGAGTTTCGAGAAACCAAATTGGCAGTGCTCATGTCACCCTTGCAAAAACAAGACCAAAACTAATCGGAGGGGAAAGGGCCGTATATCAATTAGATCATGACGATTCCACTTGCCTAACATAAATAGTTTTTAAAATCAGGGTCCTGCTCATAACGGAATATTTTTTCCTAAAGAGCAGCGACCCTTTTTATATATTTTTCCAAAACACGAACATTTAGTGTAGAATTTCTGTAAAAAATAGATAGTTTCCGAATATCAAAAAACATGTTACAATAATAGAGCATTCAAATTTTTTCTAATTTCGTAATATGTACATATTTTTGGTTCACTGCCAAAAGCCTTTGCTCAAAGTATGAACGAAGTATTTTCCTTAAAACCCTTTTGGGTACGATTCATATTTTTGGCAAAAGGTGAAAAATGAAATCGCCAAACGGCAAATCGAAAACAACTGGAAGGAGATAAAGAAAATGAGTCATATTGCTAAGCAAGACCCGGCTGTTTTTCAAGCAATTCAGGATGAGTTAAAAAGACAACAAAACAAAATTGAGTTAATTGCTTCTGAAAACTTTGTTTCTGAAGCGGTTATGGAAGCCCAAGGATCTGTTTTAACGAACAAATATGCGGAAGGGTATCCGGGGAAACGGTATTATGGTGGCTGTGAATATGTTGATGTTGTGGAAGACCTAGCGAGGGACAGAGCGAAACAAATTTTTGGAGCGGAACATGCCAACGTTCAACCACATTCCGGAGCACAAGCAAACATGGCTGTCTATTTTTCTATTTTACAACCGGGCGATACGGTTCTTGGGATGAATCTGTCCCACGGTGGCCATCTCACTCACGGTAGCCGGGTAAATTTTAGCGGGAAACAATATCATTTTGTCGATTATGGTGTCGATGAAAAAACGGAAACAATTGATTATAACGATGTATTAGAAAAAGCCCGGACCCATAAACCGAAATTAATTGTCGCCGGTGCCAGTGCTTACCCGCGGGTCATCGATTTTAAAAAGTTCCGCGAAATTGCGGATGAAGTTGGTGCCTATTTCATGGTGGATATGGCTCACATCGCCGGCCTTGTTGCTGTCGGACTTCACCCTAATCCGGTTCCTTATGCGGATTTTGTCACGACGACCACACATAAAACTTTGCGCGGACCACGGGGCGGAATGATTCTTTGCAAAGAAAAATATGCAAAACAAATCGATAAGTCAATTTTCCCGGGGATACAAGGCGGTCCGTTGATGCATGTAATTGCGGCTAAAGCGGTAGCCCTTGGTGAAGCATTGCAACCGGAGTTTAAAACATACATCGAAAACGTAGTCACAAATGCAAAACAACTCGGTGAAACATTGGTGGAAGAAGGGTTAAGACTTGTTTCCGGCGGTACGGATAATCATCTTTTACTCGTTGACTTGCGGTCGCTCGGATTAACCGGAAATGTTGCGGAAAAAGTATTGGATGAAATTGGGATCACATGCAATAAAAATACGATTCCTTATGATCCGGAAAGCCCGAATGTCACAAGTGGTATTCGTCTCGGTTCGGCAGCAGTTACTTCACGCGGTTTTACGAAAGAAGATATGGTCGAAGTGGCCAAAATCATTGCAACAACCTTGAAAAATTATCAAGATCAAGCTGTTTTGGAAGCTTCCCGGGGACGCGTTCAGGCTTTAACAGAAAAACGTCCATTGTATGTAAATGTCGTTCAGGGAAACGAATCCTAAAAAATTAATAAATCACTTCTTAATACAGCCTCCGAATAGGGGGCTTTCATTTTGGCAATTTATCGTAGAAAAGTTAAATTGAGTTAATATGAGTAAAATAATTTTCCAAGATTAGTGAAAGATTTTATTAGGAAAAATAATTATACACATACATATAATTGTGCTAATCTGAACAAGACAAATGCTTAACTAATATGATAAGATAAAGAAGGAATTGTAGAACTTTGTATTTTTTTGTAAAATAAAGCGAGTCCGTATGCAGGAAAATTTAAAATCTAAAAAAGGGGCTGTTTTCTATGGGAAAAGTTTACGTTTTTGACCATCCTTTAATCCAACATAAGCTTACATACATACGAAAAAAAGAAACCGGGACCAAAGAATTTCGTGAATTGGTTGACGAAATTGCGACATTAATGGCTTTTGAAGCAACAAGAGACCTGCCCTTGGATGAAATCGAGATTGAAACGCCGGTTGCAAAAACGAAAGCAAAAGTACTATCAGGGAAAAAATTAGGGATTGTTCCGATTTTACGTGCCGGAATGGGTATGGTTGACGGGATATTAAAATTAATTCCTGCCGCAAAAGTCGGACATGTCGGATTATACCGCGATCCGGAAACATTAAAACCGGTGGAATACTATGTGAAATTTCCTTCAGACATTGAAGATCGGGACTTCATTGTTGTGGATCCAATGTTGGCTACAGGCGGATCAGCTGTCGAAGCGATTAACAGTTTGAAAAAACGCGGGGCGAAACATATTATTTTCATGTGTCTAATTGCCGCACCGGAAGGATTGAAAGCATTGGAAGAAGCCCATCCGGATGTCGATATTTACATCGCTGCCCTTGATGAAAGACTGAATGAAAAAGGGTACATTATCCCGGGCTTGGGAGATGCCGGCGACCGGTTGTTCGGGACGAAATAAGAGGAACAAAAGGGTTGTCAGGATGATTGTCGTCAAGACAGCCCTTATTGTGTAAAAATTGTTCCTCTTTAATTAACATTTACAAATAATCCGTCAGGGTAGCCCTCATTCGATAAAAAAACCATCCCCCAAATTGGATTTCACAACTTATATCCGCTCCGACTTTTAAATCGCCGCAAAATAACCGAACTTTCCACTCGAGTAATCCCCTCAACAGAATAAAGCTCAGTGTTGATGAATGATTCTAGCATTTTAAAATCCTCAACTAAAACGTGCATATGAAGTGTACTTGGGCCGGTCATTTGGTAAATACTGGCAACGTTTGGGTTTGCTGCCAAATTCTCAGCTACTTTAATCAGTTGCATCGGTTCCACATCCACCTCAAAGAATGCGGATACTTGTTTCCCTGCATTTTCTGAATTAATAACAACGGTAAATTTTTCAATAATCCCCCGTTCTTTTAAACTTTCAATTCGATCTTTAACGGCCACCCGGGAAAGGCCGACTTTTTTTGCCAATTCAACGTAGGAAATTCGTCCATCTTTCGTTAGTTCATTCAATAGCTTCTTATCGACATCATCTAACTTCATTGCGACATCTCCTTTCAAACTACCTTTTTCATATAATAGCAGAAAATTTTTCATGTAAGAATGTGTTGAACAACCCATATGAAATATATTATCAAATAAAAATAACAAAATGTAAGTCATTATTTAAATTAACTTTTAAAATGGAAACTATAATATAATAAATTTTTATTTTTGTCTGATTTATTATTGACAAAATCTTAATTTGTTTGTATCATTCAATATAATTCAGAAAATAAGGGGGAGAGGTTCGTGATTTCATTTAACCATCTGTCCAATCCGTATTCAATTCCTAGGAATGCTACCTATGCAAGAAAGGGGATAGTTGCTACATCTCAGCCCCTCGCTGCACAAGCCGGATTGGAAATTTTAAAAAAAGGCGGGAATGCCATTGATGCGGCAATTGCCACGGCAGCTTGTTTGACTGTTGTTGAACCGACATCGAATGGTATTGGTGGTGATGCATTTGCCTTAGTTTGGACAAATGGAAAGTTATATGGTCTGAATGGGAGTGGGCCGGCGCCAAAATCGATTTCCATCGATGCTGTGAAAGAACGGGGATTTAATGAGATTCCAACCCATGGCTGGATTCCGGTGACGGTTCCAGGTGCTCCCGGTACTTGGGCAGAGCTGTCGAGGCGGTTTGGCAAATTACCGTTATCGGAGGTATTAAAACCTGCAATCGAGTATGCAAGTGAAGGATATCCAATCTCCCCAACTTTAGGAAGATTTTGGGAACGGGCTTTTTCTATTTATAAAAATAAATTAACAGAGGACCACTTTCAGCATTGGTTTGAAACCTTCGCACCAAAAGGGCGGGCACCACGGGTCGGCGAAATTTGGGCATCACCCGACCATGCAAAAACGCTGCAATTAATCGCAGAAACGAATGCTGAGTCGTTTTACAGAGGTGAGCTGGCGGAAAAAATTGCCGCATTCTCTAAGGAAACAGGAGGATTTTTAAAAGATGAAGATTTAGCCAATTATCGACCGGAATGGGTGGAGCCAATTAATGTTAACTATCGTGGCTACGATGTATGGGAAATTCCGCCGAATGGGCAAGGTATCGTTGCACTTTTAGCATTAAATATTTTGAAAGGTTTTGAGTTTCATGAAAAAGAATCCGTAGATGTGTATCATAAACAAATTGAAGCTATGAAACTTGCATTTAGCGACGGGCAGAAATTTGTAACAGAGAAAAATAAAATGTCTGTGACACCGGAACAACTATTAAGTGAAGCATATGCCGAGACAAGGAGAAAACGGATTGGTGAGGAAGCACAGTTCCCTGAAGCGGGTGATCCTTCCGGCAGTGGCACGGTTTATTTAGCAGCGGCTGACAAAGACGGAAATATGGTTTCCTTCATTCAAAGTAATTACATGGGATTCGGTTCCGGTTTAGTTGTACCGGGGACAGGAATTGCTTTACAAAATCGGGGACATAATTTCTCCTTTGATCCGAGTCATGCGAATGCGTTAGAAGGCGGGAAACGTACATATCATACGATTATCCCGGGATTTTTAACAAAAGGAAATGAAGCGGTCGGTCCGTTTGGTGTGATGGGCGGATTCATGCAACCACAAGGACATGTCCAAGTTATCATGAATACGATTGATTTCGGGTTAAATCCGCAAGCTGCCCTTGATGCACCAAGATGGCAATGGATGAAAGGTAAAGTTGTTGAATTTGAAAATCGTTTTCCGCACCATATTATCCAAGAGTTGGAAAGAAGAGGACATCAAGTTAATATTCAATCTGAGTCGAACAACTTTGGCAGAGGGCAAATCATTTGGCGGGATGAAAAAACAGGTTGTCTCATTGCCGGCAGTGAGTCAAGAACAGATGGAACGGCAGCTGCATGGTGATTGAAATTTAACATAAACTAGTTTTGGGTAGAGGATCAATGTTGATGTAGCCTCATGCTATCTTGCGTGAATGAAAATTAACATAAACTAGTTTTGAGTAGAGGATCAATGTTGATTTAGCCTCAACTAATCATAATTGAAATTTAACATAAATTTGCTTTGGGCAGAGGACCGATATGTTATTTTAAATACAAGGTAAAACAAAGTATTTTACATTGAACAGATAAAGGTGTGTAACATGAAAAAACAGCGAGACATTTTTATTGCTTTTTTTCGCTCGGGAATTTTGGGATATGGTGGGGGACCGTCGTCCATTCCACTCGTTTACAAGGAAGTTGTGGAGCGATTTAATTGGATGAATGCGGAAGAGTTTGGAGATATTCTTGCCCTTGCCAATACATTGCCGGGACCCATTAATACGAAGATGGCCGGTTATATCGGCTACCGGGTGGGCGGATACGTTGGAATGGTCAATGCGATTTTGGCGAATATATTACCGACGATTGTTGCGATGATTCTATTATTTGCTTCCATTGATAAAATAAAACAATTTAATTGGGTGAACGGGATGATTGCAGCGATTATTCCGGTTGTCGGTGTCATGATGGGGACGTTAACCTGGCAGTTTTTAAAAAATACAAAGAAGGATTTTGGTACCGGAAAAACAATTGTCCTAAGTGTTCTTATTTTAATCGTTCTGCAATTCTTCCATATTCATCCGGCCATTGTAATTGCCGTATTTCTTATTGCTGCATTCGTCCAAAGGGATAAGGAGGAACAGGTGGTCAAAAAGAAAGAGAGGACGGGCGCATGATCTATTGGAATATTTTTCTGGCGTTTTTTATCCCCGGAATTTTGGGTTATGGTGGCGGACCGGCCTCAATCCCCTTAGTTGAAAATGAAGTGGTTGATCGCTATGGCTGGTATACCGTCCAGGAGTTCAGTCAAATTTTGGCATTGGGAAATTCTTTACCGGGGCCGATTGCGACAAAAATGGCCGGTTATATTGGCTATGATGTTGGCGGTGTCTTAGGCGCCATTATCGCTGTTTTTGCTACGGTTGCCCCATCGCTAATTTTAATGATTATTTTATTGAAGATTTTGTTAAAGTATAAAAATTCTCCAAAAGTAAAACGATTGACGAGCTATGTTCGCCCGATTATTGCGATTTTACTTGGTGTGATGGCATGGGACTTTTTTGTTGAATCATATGAAGGAATTGGTATTTGGCAAACAGTCGGGATTGGAGTGATAAGTTTTTTTATGATTGAACGTTGGAGAATTCACCCGGCTATTGTGATTGTTGCCGCTTTTGTTTATGGCGGGTTGGTTTTGGGGTGATGGCCAAAAAATGAAGTTTCTCGGCTCAAAGTGGTGACGAGAACGGGTGTCGTCGCCAAAAAGTGGAGTTTCCCACGCAAAAAAGTCGACGAGAAGGGGTCTCGTCGCCAAAAAATAGAGTTTTTCGCCCCAAAATGATGACGAGAATGGATCTCGTCGACAAAAAAGAGATTTTTCCGCCTCAAAATGCCGACGAGAAGGGGTGTCGTCGCTAAAAAATGGAGTTTCCCGCACCAAAATGGTGACGAGAAAGGATCTCGTCGTCAAAAAAGAGATTTTTCCGCCTCAAAATGCCGACGAGAACGGGTTTCGTCGCCAAAAAATGGAGTTTCCCGCACAAAAATGCCGACGACAAGAGGTCTCGTCGCCAAAAAATAGAGTTTTCCGCCCAAAAATGGTGACGAGAACGGGTGTCGTCGCCAAAAAATGGAGTTTTCCGCCTCAAAATGCCGACGAGAACGGGTCTCGTCGCCAAAAAGTGGAGTTTTTCGCCTCAAAAAGACGACGAGAACGGGTCTCGTCGCCAAAAAGTGGAGTTTCTCGCCCCAAAATGATGACGAGAATGGATCTCGTCGTCAAAAAAGAGATTTTTCCGCCTCAAAAAGTCGACGAGAACGGGTTTTACCAATTTATTGGTTTCCAAGGTGCGAAACTCAAGTAATAAATCTGACACTGCAGACTAGATGTGGTCTGCCATTACCTAAGATAGGAAACCAAATAAAATTTAACCGCAGACTAAGTGGCACGTAACCAATCAAACTAAACGCATTCGTAACCGCAGACCAAGTGGCACGTAACCAATCAGACCAAACACATTCGTAACCGCAGACCATGTGGCCGTTTCTAATCAAACCTAATAAATCCAAATTTCCCAGACATACTAATAGGAAAGTTATTCAATCAGGGAGGTTTGATTATGAAAATAGCCCGCAAATGTTTCGTTCTCTGCTTAATTTTTTCTATCTTCGTTTTATCTGCCCCAATAAACATAAAGTACGTGTGCGCAGGAAAATATGAAAGACCTGCCCTTCCTCAAGATCAAGATACGCAACAAACGGTCATCGTAAAAGTAAATAAACCGATGACCGAAAGTGAAGCGAAACAACTACTCCGATCCTACCCGGACCTGAAGTTAAGGTATCATTTTCAAAATATATTTAACGGTTTTTCTGTAATGGGTCCGAGTAGCCAAATAAAAAAATTGGCCGAAAAAACCTCCATTGAAAACATCTATCCGTCCTATACATACAAACTGGATATAAGTCCCTATCCGCAAATTTCAAACGGTACTTTCAACAGCATTAATTATATTGGTACAAGTAAAATTCGCCATCTCACCGACAAAAATGGAAACCACTTAACAGGAAAAGGAATTAAAGTAGGTATTATTGACACAGGAATCGATTACACACATCCGGATTTACGAAAATCATATGTCAAAGGGTATGATTTTGTCGATAATGATCATGACCCGATGGAAACAGTCGATATGGGCCCAAATAATACGTTTCACGGGACCCATGTGGCTGGTGTGATTGCCGCAAATGGAAAAATGACAGGTGTCGCACCGGAAGCGGAAATCTATGCCTATCGCGCCTTAGGACCCGGTGGATTTGGGACAACAGAGATGATTATTGCTGCCGTTGAACAAGCCATCAAGGACCGGGTTGATGTGTTAAACCTTTCCTTGGGCACAAGTATCAACGGACCGGATTTGCCAACCAGTCTTGCCTTAGATAAAGCGGTGGAAAACGGGATTGTCGCAGTCACATCAAATGGTAATTCAGGACCGGATTTATGGACGGTAGGTTCTCCGGGGACTTCCCATCGAGCAATTTCGGTCGGTGCAAGTACGCCGGAGATTCAAATACCGTATGTAGACTATTATGGTCAACAATTTCGCCTCTCCCCTCTTACCGGTTCAAAGCCATGGAATCTCGATCGATCATATATGATAGTTGCCGGGGGATTAGGAAGAGAAAAAGATTACCAAGATATAGATGTGAACGGGAAAATTGTTCTCCTTAAGAGAGGAAAACTAACTTTTTCTGATAAAGTCCGTACGGCTGAAAAATATGGGGCAAAGGCGGTCATCATCTATAATAATGAAGATAAAGCGGTTTTAGGAATGTTGGATGGTGAAATGAATTTGCCGGTTGCTTTCCTATCAAAAAAAGATGGAGAACATCTTCTGAAACTTATGGAAACGAGCAATACGCCGGCAAAAATAGTAAATAAAACCGAACAAGATAGGCTGGCGGACTTTAGTTCCCGCGGGCCGGTTACATTTAGCTGGGAAATAAAACCGGACGTCGTTGCCCCGGGTGTTGCGATCGAAAGCACTGTGCCGGGCGGATATAAACCGCTGGCAGGAACAAGTATGTCTGCCCCGCATGTTGCCGGGGCAAGTGCCATTCTGAAACAAGCAAATCCGGACTGGACCCCGGAACAAATTAAAGCAGTCCTCATGAGTACAAGCAAACCACTTTTAAATGAAGCAAATCAATTGTACCAGTCATTTGAACAAGGAGCCGGGCGGATTCAAATGGAGGAAGCATTACGTACCGAGACGATCATTCAGCCTGCTGCCCTTCAATATGGAAAAGTAAAAGGGAAAACATTTGAAGAAACGAAGAAAATGATAACGGTAGAAAATGTTAGTGATCACGCCATTCGCTGTACATTTTCTACACCACTCCGCTCTGATACTATTGCATGGGATTTGCCGAGTCCATTTTACTTAAAGCCAAAAGAGAAAAAACAAATAACCATTGGTATAGAAGTAAAAAACCAACATAAGAAAAATGAGATTTATAATGGGTTCATTGACATGCACAGCGGAAGCCAAACCATTCATATCCCGTATTTATATGTTGTTGCTGAACCGGACTATCCGCGAATTATGCAATTCTCCTTTGAAAAATCGGAGCGGGAGGACATCTATAAATATGAAACATATTTGCCGGGCGGCGCCGATGAATTTGGGATTGCTCTGTTTGATCCGGATACGTATCGATTTATCGATTACTTGGATTGGGAAAAAAATGTCCGGCGCGGCTTAATTACAAAAACAATTAAACAAGAGAAAGATTTGCAAAAGGGGACCTATATTGCTGTAGCGTTTGCAAAAAAGTCCGGAAAGGAAGACTTCATTGAACAACTGATAGAAATACAATAATCCGGGATATTTCATAATTTATCCACACATTGTTAAAATGTTACAAATTTGTGAATGATAACTGATTCTCGAAAAAGAGACCGATATTTTCTATGTATATAAATTGACATAAAAACTAGACTATTGTAGTCTTATTTAGTGTATGGTGATAGGGTTTTCAACTTATTTACAGTTGAAAATCCATCGTAATAATGAAATTTCTTTCGTTAAAATATGAACTACTTGAATACATCATTTATTTGTAAAATTATGGTTTTTTGTATGGCGATTTTTGTTCTTTTATGAACTTTTTTGACGGAAATGAAAACTTCTGGACAAAAAAAATTAGTGGAAATTTCACATTCCCATATAAATGCTATTGTATAATATCATTTAAGCCCCTTTTCAAAACCTTTTATTAGTTGTAATCTCGTTATCGGGTTGTAATCTATAGAAGATAACCGCTCAGAAAATATGATTTTGAAATCTGAACATCAACATAATCATTTATTCCTAAACTACAATATAAATTTTTTTCAAATAGCATTTTTTAGGTGTAAAATAAGGTTGGTGTGCTTGAAAATATTTGTGCGGCCTAACCCGGACTTTAGGAGAAGTATAAAAATGCCTGATATTCAATTTTTATATAATCGCTATCGAAAATATATGTTTTACCTTTTAGCTATTTTTGTTTTTGGATGGGGTTTTACATCATTCAAGGAAGTATTTCTGGGTTTCATACTGGGTACAGCTGTCAGTTTTATTAATCTATGGTTATTATATAAAAAAACGATACGTCTGAGTGAAGCTGTCGCAAAAGGTAAGGCGGTTTACTCTATCGGTTCCCTTTCGAGGTTTGCTTACGCAGCATTAGCAATTTTAATCGCTATACAATTTCCTAATGATATAAATATTTTATCTACTTTAATTGGGTTATTGACATCTTACCTTGTCATGGCCCTCGATTCTCTCATTTTATTTATAAAAAAAGGTTACAGGAAGAGAGGTGAGTAACGTGCATCATGAGGAACCGGTTAGGGAATTGTTTTGGGGTTTGACATATAACCCGTCAAATATTTTGATGATAACAATTTCCTCACTAATAGTATTTTTAATCGCTTTATTATGTACACGCAAACTCGCAATGAAACCAACCGGAGCTCAAAACTTTATTGAGTGGGTGATGGATTTTGTAAAAGGAATTATTCAAAGCAACCTAGACTGGAAAAATGGCGCCAGATTCCATCTTTTGGCTTTAACATTGATCATGTATATTTTCGTGTCAAACATGCTTGGGTTGCCATTTGCCGTTGTTTATGGCCATGAGCTATGGTGGAAATCACCGACAGCCGATCCTCTTATTACGATGACATTGGCCGTTATGGTACTCGGCTTAACTCATTATTATGGTGTGAAGCTGCGTGGAGCTAAGAATTACTTACTTGGATATACGCAACCGATGAAAGTCATGACACCAATAAAGATCGTTGAGGAATTTTCAAACACATTAACACTCGGTCTTCGTCTTTACGGAAACATTTATGCAGGTGAGACGCTTCTTGCTTTACTTGTCTCTTTAGGAACAAGCGGCATTATCGGGGGGGTTTTAGCTTTCCCATTAATGATGGTATGGCAAGGGTTTAGTATTTTTATCGGAGCTATCCAATCATTTATTTTTACCATGTTAACAATGGTCTATATGGCCCATAAGGTTAGTGCAGACCATTAATATAAATATCATTTTCAGGCGATCAACTTCCCTTCTTGAAACGTGATAACGTTTAGGCGGGAGATGCATCGTCACAGAACAGAAAAGCAGCTGTAGACATAACTGTCTTAAGCTTTACCGGCGGAGTGAACACGCCCCAAAGAATGAGAATCCTAGATAACTAAATGCCTTTGGAAACCCCTGCTTCAAATTTAACTAAATAAGTGGCGGGTAGTTCACGAACATGAAAACAATACACATTTTTATAAATTAAAGGAGGATTTTATTAAATGGAAACATTAGCAGCAGCAATTGCAGTTGGTTTGGCAGCATTAGGTGCCGGTATCGGTAATGGTTGGATCGTTTCAAAAACTGTAGAAGGGATGGCACGCCAACCAGAATCTGCAGGTCTATTACGTACGACTATGTTCATTGGTATCGGTATGGTAGAAGCGATTCCGATCATGGGTGTTGTAATCGCCTTTATCGCACTATTTTCATAAAGTTAACTAAGCTTTATAAAAGTAAATGGCGGAGATCATTCATAAGAACCTTCGCCATTCCTTTATGTTACATGTAAAATAAGCCGGTTTTTGAAAATTAAACAATTGTTTAGGTTTCTAAACTTATTGTACCTACTGAGATTATACTTGA
The DNA here is from genome assembly GCF_020554505.1 of Caldibacillus sp. 210928-DFI.2.18. Taxonomy (NCBI): domain Bacteria; kingdom Bacillati; phylum Bacillota; class Bacilli; order Caryophanales; family Bacillaceae; genus Caldibacillus; species Caldibacillus sp. 210928-DFI.2.18. The sequence continues at coordinate 9,137 of NZ_JAJCHL010000006.1, read as the reverse complement.
CGCAATGATGCTTCTATAATCTCTTATCGATTGCAACAATCTTTTAAAGAATAGCCTAAAAATATGAATGCGTAATTGATAAATTTACAATGTATTTATGGTGCTTCTTGAAGGGAGTGAATGGTAGCGTGTTAACAGATGGTTTCGTATTAGGTGCTGCATCAGGAGGCTTTACAGTGCTCGATTCTTTATACCAACTTCTGGCATTTTTAGTCCTCATGTGGCTTTTGAAAAAATATGCATGGGCTCCATTAATGAAAATGATGAAAGATCGTGAAGAGCATATCGCCAGTGAAATCGATCAAGCGGAGGCTGCAAAAAAAGAAGCAAAAGAACTTTTGCAACAGCAACAAGAAATGTTAAAAAATGCTCGCCAAGAATCGCATACTTTTATTGAAAATGCGAAAAAGCAAGCAGAATCTCAAAAAGAAGAAATTATCCGTGCAGCACGAGAAGAAGCAGAACGGCATAAAGAAGCCGCACGCTTGGAAATTCAACAAGAAAAAGAGAATGCGGTGGCAGCCTTAAAAGAGCAAGTCGCATCTCTATCCGTTTTAATCGCTTCGAAAGTAATTGAGAAAGAATTAAGCGAAAAGGATCATGCCGAGTTGATTCAAGAGTCTATTAAAAAGGCAGGAGAAGAGTAATGAGTAAAACCGTTGCAGGAACAAAGTATGCTGTTGCTCTTTTCCAGTTGGCTCAAGAAAAAAATCTGGTGGATCAAATTGAAAGTGAACTGCTAATTATCAAAGAAGTTTTCGGTTCCAATAAAGATATTTTGACATTTTTAAAGTCACCGCAAGTTTCAAATCAGGAAAAACACAATGCGTTGAAAAAAGCTTGTGCTGACTTTTCACCATATGTATTAAATACGTTGCTTTTGTTAACCGACCGTCATCGAGTCGATTCGATAATTCCAATGATCGATGCATATATTGAAATGTCCTATGATCAAAAAGGAATTGCAACAGCGAAAGTGGAATCAGTCCGTGCACTTACAGACGAAGAAAAATTAGCGATTTCAAGCGTATTCGCCAAGAAAATGAATAAAGTATCACTGGAGATAGAGAACGTTGTTAACAATGATTTACTAGGTGGTTTAAAAATTCAAATTGGAAATCGCATCTTTGACGGAAGTTTGCGTGGTAAACTAGACGGCCTCAAACGCGAACTATTAGGATAAATCGTAATAAGGGGTGAAATGAATGAGCATTAAAGCTGAGGAAATCAGTACACTGCTTAGACAGCAAATTGAAAACTATCAAGCTGAAATGAAAGTAACCGACATCGGTACGGTCATCGAAGTTGGTGACGGGATTGCTCGTGTCCACGGATTAGATAATGCCATGAGCGGCGAGCTTCTAGAGTTCGAAAATGGTGTAATGGGTATGGCCCAAAACCTTGAACAAAACAATGTCGGTGTTATTATATTAGGGCCTTTTACAGATATTCGTGAAGGTGCTCAAGTTAGACGGACAGGACGGATTATGGAAGTTCCTGTCGGTGAAGAATTAATCGGACGTGTCGTAAACCCACTTGGACAACCGGTTGACGGATTAGGTCCGATTCATACAACAAAAACCCGTCCAATTGAAAGTCCGGCTCCGGGTGTTATGGACCGGAAATCCGTTCATGAACCGTTACAAACCGGGATTAAAGCGATTGACGCACTTGTCCCAATCGGTCGTGGACAACGGGAATTAATTATTGGTGACCGTCAAACAGGGAAAACAAGTTTGGCTGTTGATACAATTCTTAACCAAAAAAATGAAAATATGATTTGTATTTATGTCGCCATCGGGCAAAAGGAATCAACTGTTCGGAATACGGTTGAAACTTTCCGTAAATACGGTGCTTTAGACTATACCATTGTCGTTACCGCTGCTGCATCTGAGCCTGCTCCATTACTTTATCTGGCTCCATATGCCGGTGTAGCTATGGGAGAAGAGTTCATGCATAACGGAAAGCATGTATTGGTTATTTACGATGACCTTACAAAACAAGCAGCAGCCTATCGGGAACTTTCTCTATTACTACGCCGTCCGCCGGGTCGTGAAGCCTATCCTGGTGACGTGTTTTATTTGCATTCCCGTTTATTGGAACGTGCTGCAAAATTAAGTGATGCTAAAGGTGCCGGTTCGCTAACTGCACTACCATTCGTTGAGACACAAGCTGGGGACATCTCGGCTTACATTCCGACGAACGTTATTTCCATTACCGATGGACAAATTTTCTTACAATCTGACCTCTTCTTCTCAGGAGTACGTCCTGCCATTAACGCCGGTTTATCCGTATCCCGGGTTGGAGGTAGTGCACAAATAAAAGCGATGAAAAAGGTTGCAGGAACATTACGTCTTGACTTAGCTTCTTACCGTGAACTTGAAGCATTCGCGCAATTTGGTTCCGATTTGGATAAAGCAACACAAGCGAAACTGGCACGTGGTGTACGTACAGTTGAAGTATTGAAACAAGATTTACACAAACCGATTGCGGTTGAAAAACAAGTAGTCATTTTATACGCATTAACACGCGGATTTTTGGACGATATTCCGGTAGAAGATATTCGTCGCTTTGAAAATGAATTATACAGCTGGATCGATCAAAACAAACCGGCCGCTGTCGAACATATTAAAACGACTCGTGAACTTCCGGCAGATGAGGAATTGACACAACTGCTTAATGATTTCAAAAAAACATTTGCTGTGTCTGAATCAAAATAACCGGTTCGTGATCGAGGGGAAACTTCTCCACTTATCGAACGTGTAACAATGCTTATCAATCAATGAGGTGGTGAGGAAAAGTGGCCAGTTTACGGGAAATAAAAGGACGGATTAATTCAACGAAAAAAACAAGCCAAATCACAAAGGCGATGCAAATGGTGTCTACTTCCAAAATGAGCCGTGCCGAAATGAATGCTAAATCATTTGTCCCTTATATGGAAAAAATTCAAGAGGTGGTCGGCAGTATTGCTCATGGTACGACAGATGCTGTACATCCCATGTTAATCCATCGTCCGGTAAAAAAATCAGCTTATCTTGTCATTACCGGTGACCGCGGATTAGTTGGTGCTTATAATAGCAATATCATCCGCCGAGTCAACCAACTGTTACAAGAACGTCATAAATCAAAAGATGAATACGGCTTGATTACAATCGGACGGGTGGGTCGTGATTTCTATAAAAAACAAGGTCATAACATCCTATTAGAAATTACCGGGTTAAATGACCATCCGAATTTCAATGAGGTTCAGAGCATCACCAGTAAAACCGTAGATATGTTTTCTGACGGTACCTACGATGAGCTATATATCATTTATACCCACTATATTTCGGTTATCCAACATGATGTTATTGTGAAAAAGGTTTTGCCATTAACCGATATTGCACCGGCTGCAAAACCGTTTATCTATGAGTTTGAACCGAACGTAGAGGAAATATTGGAAGTCTTGTTGCCTCAATATGCCGAAAGTCTAATTTTTGGAGCATTACTTGAAAGTAAAGCAAGTGAGCATGCGTCCAGTATGATGGCAATGAAGAATGCGACGGATAATGCAATGGAACTAATCAATACGTTAACAATCAGCTATAACAGGGCCCGCCAAGCACAAATCACTCAAGAAATTACCGAAATTGTGGCCGGGGCTTCCGCATTAGAATAAATTTCAAATAAACGATAATCATACACTTTTCAAATGAACGGACAAAAGTAACATAGTCAGGAGGGAAAAAGATGAATAAAGGGACAATCCTTCAAGTAATGGGTCCGGTTGTCGACGTTAAATTCGAAAATGGACAGTTGCCAAAAATTTATAACGCATTACGAATTCAACATAAAGCCCAAAACGATGCAGACGTTGACATCGACTTAACATTGGAAGTCGCCTTACATCTAGGTGATGACACTGTTCGTACAATTGCGATGGCATCAACGGACGGTTTAGTACGCGGTATGGAAGTAATTGATACCGGTGCTCCTATTTCTGTTCCGGTTGGTGATGTCACATTAGGTCGGGTATTTAATATTTTAGGTGAATCGATTGATTTAGATGGTGAATTGCCGCAAAATGTTCGCAGAGATCCGATTCATCGTCCTGCGCCAAAATTTGAAGAACTATCTACCAAAGTTGAAATTCTCGAAACCGGGATTAAAGTAGTAGACCTACTTGCCCCTTATATTAAAGGTGGGAAAATCGGCCTATTCGGTGGTGCCGGTGTAGGGAAAACAGTTTTAATTCAGGAATTAATTAATAATATCGCCCAAGAACACGGTGGTATTTCCGTATTTGCCGGTGTTGGTGAACGGACACGGGAAGGAAACGACCTATACTATGAAATGAAAGACTCCGGTGTTATTAAGAAAACCGCGATGGTATTCGGACAAATGAATGAGCCGCCTGGTGCCCGGATGCGCGTAGCTTTAACGGGACTGACGATGGCTGAATATTTCCGTGATGAACAAGGACAAGACGTGCTATTTTTCATTGATAACATTTTCCGTTTCACTCAAGCCGGTTCCGAAGTTTCTGCCTTGCTTGGTCGGATGCCGTCTGCAGTAGGTTACCAACCGACATTGGCGACGGAAATGGGTCAATTGCAAGAACGGATTACATCAACAAATAAAGGTTCTGTCACATCTATTCAAGCGATTTACGTTCCGGCCGATGACTATACGGACCCGGCTCCGGCAACAACTTTCGCTCACTTGGATGCAACAACCAACCTTGAACGGAAACTATCTGAAATGGGTATTTACCCGGCTGTGGATCCACTTGCATCAACATCACGTGCATTGGCACCGGAAATTGTTGGGGAAGAACATTATTCCGTAGCTCGTCAAGTTCAACAAACATTGCAACGTTATCGGGAATTACAAGATATTATTGCAATCTTAGGTATGGATGAATTAAGCGACGAAGACAAATTAATCGTTCATCGTGCGCGTCGTATTCAATTCTTCCTATCACAAAACTTCCACGTTGCTGAACAATTTACAGGCCAACCCGGATCCTATGTTCCTGTAAAAGAAACCGTTCGTGGCTTTAAAGAAATTTTAGAAGGTAAATGGGACCATCTTCCTGAAGAAGCATTCCGCCTTGTAGGTACAATTGAGGATGCCGTTGAAAAGGCAAAATCTATGGGCGTTGAAGTGTAATTTGGATTATGAGGAGGATAAGAAATGAAAACCGTATCCGTAAGTATCGTTACTCCTGATGGTCCGGTCTATGAATCAGATGTAGAGATGGTCAGCACAAAAGCGGCCAGCGGTGAACTCGGTATTTTGCCGGGACACGTACCAATGGTGGCACCACTTGCCATTGGTGCTGTACGATTAAAAAAAGACGGTCATACTGATTTGGTTGCGGTTAGTGGAGGATTTCTGGAAGTACGTCCGGATAAAGTAACAATCCTTGCCCAAGCTGCAGAAAATGCCAATGAAATCGATATTGATCGTGCCATACGAGCAAAACAACGGGCTGAAGAACGTCTTCGGAAACAAAAACAATCCGAAATCGACTACAGACGAGCCGAACTCGCCCTAAGACGTGCATTAAATCGAATAAATGTCTCCCAAAATGCAAGATAACGGAACGTACACGTTTATCCGGAAAAGTCCTCTTAGCCAACCGCTAAGGGGATTTTTTTGTGTGTTAAGTATAATTTCCAGCAAGGTAGTGCAGTGAGAAATTTTAGGTTTTAAGTATAGTTCAAAGGAAAAGCTTCAAAGCAACACACCACGCTCGAAAAAATTATATATTTTTCCGATGAACTACGTCTTTGCTTTCCCCTAAAGGTTCGGCAGTCGCCGAGTTTTGCGGAGCGCAACAGGTGCTGAGCGAGCTCCCTATACTTCAGTGTATATTCTATTTTTCCGCGGATTTTAGCAACTCAATTGTTGTGGATATATCGGTGAATATTGTGGACAAATGCATTAGAAAAGTGGATATCTTAGCTTAATTTGTGGATAATCCTTGTAAAATATGTGTATAAATGGGTTGAGAAAATAGAAGTTGATAAAAATTCGATAGTATTTTCCCGTAAAATAATTCACACATTGTGGATAATTTTAATAGAAAGACGTAACAAGTTTCCAGAAACTGTAATCACCTTCATTTAAACGAAATATTTCACAAAATAATTTCCTTTTTGGAAGAAAAAAGTAATTTATAAATTTATTTGCTATGTTAAAATATACATTGTATGTACTAGCCATTCAAAATTCAAAAAGGAGTGTGTGCTATGCTTTCAAATGTCGGGGTTTTCAGTATATTAAGTATTGTCGCTAATTTAATTTTTATTGCCCTGGCATGGTGGGCATTGCAATCATTGAATTTTGAAAAGTTTATTCGAAAAAATCGGGTAACGCAAGGGCGGCTCCTATATATTTTATTAGCGATAGCCATAGGGTCAATCGTAGCTAATTTTTTTCTGGATTATATCGTTTGGTCCAGACAAATTCCCTACATAATGAACATGGATGAAAGTAATTTGAAATAAATAGGTGTCGGGCGTTTTACAGATATTCACATGATTTTTTCAGGAGTAAACCGTGTCAAATTGTGACGACTTTTACCATGTATGACATCCCCCTTTTTAACCAACAATGGTAGTAAAGGGGAGAGGAACATGAGTAAAAGGTTTTATTTACAAATGACAGTATGTACGCTATTTTTCATTTTTATTCTTATTTTTTCTGGTAAAGCTAACTCTGTAACAAATGATTCGGATTTGAATAAAATGATGGATATAATCAGTAAACATAATGGAAATATCGAGGAATGGTCAGTCCTTGCTAGGGAAGAATTGGAATTGGATTTTTCCTATGCAGATTTTGAAAAAGTTGCCGATCAGTGGCAAAAAGAAATTCCAGACTTTACTTGGGAAAAACAAATCAGTCAAGATCGGTTGATTTTAACTGGAAAATCCTCTGACCAATCACTTCCGTATGCTGAAAAAATCCAACTCACAACCGAATTAAATGGTAAAAATATCCAAGGATTCATCCTTTATGAAATAAAAGGGTCGGAATGGAACGAAAAAGTCAGTCATCTTGTAGATGAACGACAAGAGTATTTTTTACCAAAATTTTTTCACAAAAGTCCATCCTTTTTTTCTTGTATAAAGGGAGAGTTCAATGATATGATTGATAAGTCTTTGCTGGAAAAATCAATGACAATTATTCATGACTTTAATGGAAAAATGATTGAAAACTTAGTGGAGAATAATTTTGTTTCTCTGACAGTAAACAGTCCACTGTTTACAAAGGAAATCCCCACTGAAGCGGGATCCTTTGATTTGCAGATTTCGTTGAGAAAAACAGCGAATGAAGATAAAACAACCTTTGTAATTGGAACACCGATATTGACAATTGAATATTAATATAACAGATATTGGACGCGGAGGGGAATACATTTGGATAAAATCATCGTCCGCGGCGGGAAGAGATTGAACGGCACCGTAAAAGTAGAAGGAGCCAAAAATGCCGTTTTACCAGTAATCGCCGCTTCACTACTTGCAAGTGATGGAAAAAGTATCATTCGGGATGTACCGTCTCTCTCGGATGTGTATACAATTAATGAAGTTTTAAGATATTTAAATGCGGAAGTTGAATTTCAAAATAATATGGTTCACATTGATGCAACAAGAGAGCTAACCGCGGAAGCTCCTTTTGAATATGTTCGAAAAATGCGAGCCTCTGTATTGGTTATGGGACCACTCTTAGCCAGACTAGGTCGTGCCCGTGTAGCGTTACCCGGTGGATGTGCAATCGGTACAAGACCGATTGACCAACATTTAAAAGGCTTTGAAGCGATGGGAGCAGTTGTTAAAGTTGGTAATGGCTTTATTGACGCAAGAGTGGATGGCAAACTAAAGGGAGCGAAAATTTACTTTGATATTCCAAGTGTTGGCGCAACTGAAAATGTCATGATGGCCGCAGCACTGGCGGAAGGAACAACCATTCTTGAAAACTGTGCCAAAGAACCGGAAATAGTCGATTTGGCAAATTATTTAACAAGTATGGGCGCAGTTGTTAAGGGGGCAGGTACAGAAACCATCCGTATAGAAGGTGTAGATCGACTATATGGTGCAGACCATACGATAATCCCGGATCGAATTGAAGCAGGCACATTTATTACAGCTGCAGCAATTACCGGGGGAAATGTTTATGTAAAAGGAGCGGTACCTGAACATTTATCTTCTTTAGTCGCAAAGTTAGAGGAAATGGGTGTAGAGTTTATTGAAGAAGCTGAGGGAGTCCGTGTAATCGCACCGGATAAATTGAAAGCTGTCGATATTAAAACAATGCCATACCCAGGTTTTCCTACTGATATGCAAGCTCAAGTGATGGCCCTCTTACTGAAATCAGAAGGCACGAGTATGATTACAGAAACGGTTTTTGAAAATCGTTTCATGCATGTTGAAGAATTCCGTCGTATGAATGCCAATATTAAAATTGAAGGCAGATCGGTTATCATTAATGGACCTTCAGATTTACAAGGAGCAGAAGTCGCAGCTACTGATTTACGTGCAGGAGCGGCTCTTATTATTGCAGGTCTTGCTGCTGATGGAATTACCCGCGTAACAGAGCTCCAACACTTAGACCGCGGTTATGTCAACTTCCACGGTAAACTGGCCGCCTTAGGAGCGGACATTGAACGAATTTATGATGTGGAAAAAGAAGAGGAGGCAATGGTCGCCAAACTAGCTGCCAATGTTAAATAACATATGAAATGAAAAAGGTTGGTTCTAATGAAAGCCAACCTTTTTTATCGTTATTTTGAGGTGGGAGTTGGCAAATTTTGGCGACGAAACAGTCCAGTCATATCTCGTCGCTGTTTTGAGCCGGGAGAAACGCCCGAATTTGACGACGAGAGCTGTTCTCGTCACCATTTTTAGTTGAAAAACGCCCAAATTTGGCGACGAGAGCCAATCTCGTCACCATTTTGATGCGGAAAATGATCTATTTTGGCGACGAGGGCCGTTCTCGTCACCATTTTGATGCGGAAAATGCTCTATTTTAGCGACGAACCCTAATCTCGTCACCATTTTTAGTTGAAAAACGCCCAAATTTGGCGACGAGAGTTAATCTCGTCACCATTTTTAGTTGAAAAACGCCCAAATTTGGCGACGAAAGCCAAT
>NZ_JAJCHL010000059.1:0-20549 GCF_020554505.1 Caldibacillus sp. 210928-DFI.2.18 | reverse complement strand
CATAGTTTAGATAATCATTCAATTCTACAAAGAAGAGGAAAATTCCTTTAAAAAATAAAAAATGTAAAAAATTTACGTGCGGAATATGCGTTATAAAAAACGACAAAAAAAGATATGATTGTAGTACCAGAAGGCGGTTCAATTGGACAGTTTTCTACAAAAAGAGCACAAAACTTGTTTATGAGAGTCGTTCTATTGAATAGACACGGAGGTGACCGGAAATGGAATTATGGGATGTTTATGACATCAACCGGAAGAAAACGGGGAAAACTCATCTGAGAAGTGTACCGTTACCAGAGGGAAGTTATCATTTAGTTGTTCATGCGATTATTGAAAATGAGCGGGGTGAAGTACTTATCTCGAAACGGCACCCTACAAAACCATATGGGAATCTCTGGGAATGTAATGGAGGATCGGTCCTTGCAGGTGAAACGAGTTTGCAAGGAATCCTCCGTGAAATAAAAGAAGAAATTGGGATGGACCTCAACCCGGATAATGGTAAAATCATTCACCAAGAGACAAGGGAGTGCTCCCATTACGATTTATGGTATTTCCAGCAAAACGCTAATATCCACGATTTAGCATTGCAAGCGGAGGAAGTTTCCGATGCCAAATGGGTCAATCAGAAGGAATATGATGTGATGGTTACAAATCAAGAAATTGTACCATCAATTGACCACTATTTTCGGTTAGTTTTTAAAAAATAGAAGGGAGAAATAAATTGGAAAGCATTCATCCGATATTAAAAAAATTACAATTTAAAGATGCTGGGCAACCGGTACTCATATTAGGTGCACCAAAATCTTATGAAGTAGTGATCGAGGGTTTTTCCGGACGAGTTGATACGCAAATTAGTGAGGAGGCATATGATTTTATCCAAATTTTTGGGACTTCAAACGATGAAATCCGAGTGTTGGCTAAAGAAGCGATTAAACATGTGAATGATCAGGGATTGGTATGGCTCTGTTATCCGAAAAAGTCATCAAAAACGTATACAGAATCCGATTGTAGCCGTGATACAGTAGCTCCTCTATTAGCGGATGGCGGCTATGAGCCTGTTCGGCAAGTGGCCATTGATGAAGACTGGTCTGCATTGCGCTTCCGTAAAGTAGAGCAAATCAAAAAAATGACAAGAAATTTTGCTTATACAGAAAAAGGTAATAGAGAGAACAAACAAAAGAGTATAGAAGTTTAAAAAGTCTTTCATTTACCACCAAATTATCGGAAAATGAGAGACTTTTTTTCTTCTTTCTATCATTACATCAATAATTAAATACTTGAATAAGTTTCACCGACTTATTGGTTTTTCCAAGGTGCGAAATTCAAATGAAAAATTACAGAAAATTAAAATGGATTATCAATAGATTTACTCGTCCTTCATATTCAATTTTTATACTTGAATTGAATTTACAAAATTGGAGGAAGGTAAATGGCTATTTTTAAGAGATTAAGAAGAAAAGTTGCGATAATTGCAGCCAGTACGGTCCTATTAACAACCTTTTTACCGGGAATTCATTCTGTCAGGGCAGCAGAAAATGTTGAAGGGGCTGTTAATGTTGCCCGGCCAATCGTTGGTGAAGATGGGGAACAGATTGAGAACGATATGCAGTCGGAACAGATAAATCCAATGGACATAGAAACAAAAGAAGGAGGGGAGACAAATACAGAAAAAAGCAATGATAATCATGTTACACACGAAGACAATTTAATGAATGGACAAAAAGATAATGAAGATGTAGAAAAGGAACAACCAAAAGCAGATGTACCAAATAACACGAAAAGTAATAAAACTGAACCTGTACCTGAAACAGCACCTGTCATCGGAGAACCAAATTTCTCAATCGATGCCAGTCAACAATACATAACTATAGAGGTTCCGGTTACATCAGGCCAAGAAGTTACGTCTGTTCAAATATTTGTCAAACAAAGTGATGCATTTGGCTACGAAACAGTAACGATGGAGAAATCCCAAGATGGAAAATATATTGTAACCCTTCCACTTGCAAAAATATGGAGCAATGCAATCGAATATTATTTTACAGCAACAAATGTGAGTGGTGAGGTTACATCAACGGTTTATCAAGAAAAGCTGCCAAACCCGTCAATTGATTATCAAAAACTTCCAAAACTATTAATAACAGAAATTACACCGAATACAGATAATGTTGGTAGGTCTGACGGCTATGAATTTATCGAAATCTATAATAATAGCAATCAACCAATCAATATGAAAGATTATAAGGTTATTTACCGCTATCCAAACAGTACACCTGATCAAATTTGGGATATTACCGATGATAAATGGATCGAACCGAAAGAAAGTTTTATCGTCTGGATTCATAATTCGGAAAACCGCAATAAAACGATAGCCGATTTTAATAAGCAATATAACTTAAATTTAACTGAAGATCATGTTGCCATCGTGCAAAGTGACGGGTTGGCAAATGGCAGTGAGCGGACGCTAATTCTGTCGGATGAAGCAGGTCAAGAAATTGTTGCAGCAAGCTATAACAACGGCTCGAACGATAACCAAGTAAACCGAGGCATTACTTATAAATACCCGATTGATGGGACAAGCTTGATGCAAAAAGTTGGGCTTGGTCAAACCATTACACCCGCCATTGTTTTTCCTGAGCAAGTACCAAATGAGACTGTCCAAGTCAAAATAGAGGCGGAAGTTCCTGTCATTTCCGGGACAAAACTTTTAGAAACAGAAAGTGGTCTCGCCGTTGAAACTAATGTAACATCGAATACGGCTATTTCCAGTGTTAAACTCTATTTCAACCAGAGCAGCGGTTCCAGTTTTGAAGTAATTCCAATGGAAAACAACGAAAGTAACAATTCTACATATCAAGTACATATTCCTCATTCTAAAATTTGGGGTGATCGGATTCAATATTATATTGTTGCTACCAATGAAGCGGGAGAAGCAAAAACGGAAACGATGATCCATCAACTGGTTAAAGATCAAGTAGATTATCGAAAACTACCGGAACTACTCATTACCGAGATTGTACCGGACAGTTCAAACATCAGTGGTTCGGATGCCTATGAATTTATCGAAATCTATAACAATACAAATGAAGCAATTAATTTTAAAGATTATACAATACGTTACCGATACCCGGGTGAGGATGCGAGTGGAGATTTGTTATGGCAACCTGAGGAGGATGTACAAGTAATTATTCCGGCCGGTGAGTCGGTTGTCTTTTGGAATATTAATAAAGCGAATGCGCATCTCACTGCAATGGATTTTAATACCAATTACGGAACAAATTTAATCGAGGGAAAAAATTTATTTCGACTATATAATAACGGGCTGGCGAACAGTTCACAGCGGACACTAATTGTCTCAACAAAAACCGGGTATGAAATTTCCGCCGCAAGCTATTTTGATGAAGTAGGCGTCGATGATACTGCGCCTGATAAAGGAATTTTTTACAAATATCCGATTGATGGAAGCATTAAATTGAAAAAGATTAGCGGCGGAACGTTAAAAGCAACACCGGGCAGCGTCATGCCGGAACAAGTGCCGGAACAGCGAGTTACGATTTCTAAAGACGAGATAGCACCAAGCATTACCGATACAACTACAGAGGGAAAAGTGGAAACAACAAAACCTTTCATTTTTTCCGCGAAAATAACCGATAACAAACAAGTGAAAACAGCCACTCTTTACTACCGGATTGGTGACGGGGAATTTACAAAGGTGAATCTTGTACAATCTACCAATGAAAAGGATGTCTATGAATATACAATTTATGAACCGGAATTGATTGGAAAAGATAAACTGGAATACTATTTAACTGCAAACGACGGTAAGAATGAAACGAGAACGGATAACCGGATGTTAACAATCCAAAATCCACAGCTGAATAAAGGATTCAGGTTAAATGTAGGCGACAATGAACTTCTTTCCGGTGAAAAAATAATAAAAGCAACAGAGGACACATTTACTGAGGAGACTCAATTATATTTCGATGGTGTCCAAGTGAATGATACGTTTATGGCAATGGAATCGGAAGCTTATTTTGCCTTTGATGTCCGGAAGACGAATCTTTATTTTCAGAACGGTGTCACAATGGGCGAGGAGATTTTAAAAATATTTGATGACACAATTAACGGTTACACGACTTTGACTGTACCGGTTTCGCCGGACCATTTGAAGCAGGGTGAAAATGTGATTACGATTCGTGCTGGAAATAAAGTAAGTCCTTTTGATGAAACATCGACGGAAAATAGAGATGATTTTTATATTAAAAATGTCCGGCTTGTGTTGGCTGACGGGACGACGATTTACGATCCGAATTATGGAGATCCAACCGTCGAATACTCCGTTGGGGATAGTGCAGGGATGAAGAGTGTATATGATTTCACATTCACAATTGACCAAGAGAAATTTACTTCGAAAGCATTTTTATTCAATACGGCAAGTGTTAAGGACGGAAAACATGAAATAAAAGCAGTTCTTCATGATAAGGAAATAAAAACAGAAGTAATCACTGATAATACAGGTCCGATCATTAAACCGACCGTTGAAAATGCTAAAGAATACAAAGGGAAATTTACCATTGATGCGGATGTGGATGATGTGACAAGTGAAGTGGAAAAAGTAACTGCGACCCTTGATGGAAAAGCAATCACACTTCCGTATGAAACATCATCCGCTCAGTTACAATCGGGAATCCATAAGGTCGTATATACTGCCACTGACGCAGCAGGGAATAGCACAACAAAAACAGTAGAGTTCAAGGTAGTAGACGAGCATCCAACATTGCCGGAATGGATGGAAAATGACCCGGATGCAACAAGTGCCAAGCTGTCTGTCCGTGTTAATGATCCTACAGGAGATACGATGAACGTGGCCTTCTATCAAGGATATCAATATACGGCAGACGACTATAAACAGATCAAAATATCGCAAAATACATCAAGTACGGAACCACCAGAAGGCTTCTTACCTATAGGTGAAAGGGTTCTTACTGAAGAAGAAACCGGCAAACTATTCGAGAATGACGGAACGGAGCTTGCCACTGAGTCTATGACAGAATTTCCTTACCACCGTTTTGATATTATGGTAGAAGAAGCTGTTGATGTCGATGATGAAGTGGAAGTGGTTTGGAACGGTTCCTCGTTTTCCGGTCGTAAAGTGACGATGTATGCGTGGAATCATTCTACAGAACAATGGGATGCACTCGTCTCCACCATTGCCGGTAACGAGTCATTCCAGCTGGTTGGCAAAGTAAAAGCCGGAGAATATGTGAAGGATGACAAAATTAGTGTTATCGTCCAAGACCAAGTTGCCAAACAAGGAGAAGATTTTTCATTTGTTTGGATGTCGGATACCCAATATTATTCGGAAAGCTATCCATATATTTATGAAAAACAAGTGAAATGGATTGCAGAAAATCGGAATGCATTAAACATAGAGTATGTCTTTCATACCGGTGATTTAGTCGATGAATATGATGACATGGCCCAGTGGGATGTGGCTGATCGCTCAATGAAAGTGTTGGATGAAGCAAATATTCCATATGGTGTATTGGCTGGTAATCATGATGTCGATCAAAAGACAATTAACTATGATAACTATTACCAATTTTTTGGTGCCGACCGTTTTGAGAATCGTTCCTACTACGGGGAATCGTACCTAAATAACCGAGGCCATTATGATTTACTATCAGTGAACGGAATTGATTTTATTATGATTTATATGGGCTGGGGTGTGGATGAGGAAGGTATTGACTGGATGAATCAAGTGTTGGCAGACCATCCAAACCGAATCGCCATCTTAAACTTTCACGAGTATTTACTTGCCAGTGGCAGTCGCAGCCCAATCGGAAATGAAATTTTTCAAAAAGTCGTCCTACCAAATGAAAATGTCATCGCTGTTCTTTCCGGTCATTATCATAATGCACAAACGCTTATTGATCCAATTGATGATAATGGCGATGGTGCCAGTGACAGGACGGTTTACCAAATGTTAGCCGACTATCAAGGTGGTCCGGAAGGCGGTCAAGGATATATGCGAATTTTAAATTTTGATATGGATGCGAACCAAATATATGTACAAACCTATTCGCCTTATATGGATGATTATAATTACTACAATCCGGAAGAATTTCCTGAAAAAGACGAATTTATCATTCCATTTGACATGACGGCGCAAACGAAAAAAGTTGCAACCGATTATGTCGAAGTGAATGTGTATACGAACAAATTAATAGATCAGGTCGAGAACGTTACAAGCGGAGAGGTTGCCACAGTACTATGGAACGGGTTAGAACCGGAAAAGGAATACTTTTGGTATGCTGAGTCATCTGATGAATTTGGCGGCAAGTCCCGTTCAAAAATCTGGAGTGTGGTAACAAAAGAAGGGGAAATCGTTGAACCGGAAACACCGGAAATACCAGCTGGACCTGAAGAACCAGAAATACCTGGTGATGGGCAAAATAATAACGGCGGCAAGGAAGACAACGAGCCGGGTGTACCAATTTCAACCAATAAACAAGTTGTCGAGCCTGTTTTGAATGGAAAGATGGCAATGATTAATGATTCTGTTTTTAATAAAGTCAATGAAAAGGGAAATATCGTACTGGATTTAAATAATCAGGCGGAACTTGAATCGCTTGAAGTTCATCTCACTGAAGCACAAATAGAAAAAATGAAGCGAAAAAGTCTCGTGTTAACGATTCAAAAGGGCGATATTGTTCTTGATATACCGGCTTCTGTTTTCGCCGGTCGAGGAAATGCAGTGATAAGCATTGAGAGACAAGCGCGAGTAGCAAAATCCTTAAGTAATGTATACAAATTGTCAGTAAAACAAGGGGAAAAGATCATTAAATCGTTTCTTGAAGGTATAACAATGACATTGGCGGTAGAAACGGAAAATGTAGGACAGCTGGCGGATATAAAAATACGTAACTGGAATGGACAGAAATGGGAACTGATTGGCGGCGAATATGCAGATGGAAAAGTGACCACAGCCATTAATCAACCTGGTACGTTTGCTGCATTTGAGCATACGGATGAAAAAAATGTAACCGGTGAGAGCAAAAGTGGAAATGGGGTACTACCGGAAACAGCAACCAATCTTATTAATCTAATGGTTACAGGTTTCTTACTTCTTTTGGTGGCTTCCATTCTCTTAGTTGCCTACCGGAGACGGAAATTTGGTTTGGATTCAAAATAAAAGCTAAAAAGCCCGTGAATATCGCGGGCTTTTTATAATCCCCTACAGTTTTTCATTTCCCTTCCCATCTCTTTTTCCATACATTCCATAAAAGAAAAGAGTCATCAATTCTTCCGTTAGGGGTAGAGCGACTTGATACACATCTTTCCGTTGAAAAAATTCCTTGAACATTTGAATATAAAGGAGAATGACTTCATTGGATAAACTTGGGTCAACATAGCCTTGCTTTTTTCCTTGATTAAATAATTCAATCAACCGTGGAAGTACTTTTTCATTGAATAGTTTTTCGATATCGTTCTTTTCTTTAGCATATTCCTTCATAATGTATTGGTAAAAATCTTCATGAATGTGGGCGGCAATTTCTTTTTTATTGAAAATGATTTGTTTTACCTTCTCGTAAAACGGAAGGGAGCTGTTGAATAATTGTTCATAATCTTTCCATACTTGATTGACATAATAAATAATGACTTCATGGACCAAATTATCTTTACTTTCAAAGTAATTATAAATCGTTACTTGGGAAACAGCTGCCTTACTAGCAATTTCCGCAATAGATACTTTTTGAACGCCATTTGTCAGGAACAAGTTTAATGCTGCATCCAGTATGTTTCTTTTTTTTAATTCCCGACGTCTTTCGAATCCGTCCATCCATTTTCACCTCAATATTAGTGTAAACATAAATTTGAAATTAAACAATAAATATATTTCATAAATTGGTTGCAATTTATTGGTTTTAAATATATTATGAAATATATAAATTAAAATATTTCAAAACTTATGGGACGAAAATTTTGTAATGTAATTTTCTTAACGCTAGAATTCACCTTCCATATTAAAGGAGAGGATTATAATGACCATTCTGCAGACCATTGATTTAACGAAAAAATTTGGGAAGTTTACTGCCTTGGATCAGATTAACTTGCAAGTAAACGAAGGGGAAATTTACGGGTTTATTGGGCCGAACGGAGCAGGAAAATCAACGACAATTCGGACACTTCTCGGTATGTTAAAACCGATATCGGGAACGGCAAAGATTTTTGGGAAAGATACTTGGAAGGATGCGGTGGAAATTCATAAGCGAATTGCCTATGTACCCGGAGATGTAAATCTTTGGCCAAACTTGACGGGAGGAGAGGTAATTGACATTCTCTTGAAAATGAATGGACAGGTGGATAAGAAACGGCGGGATGTTTTTATCGATAGGTTTCAACTGGATCCGAAGAAAAAATGCCGCACTTATTCAAAGGGGAACCGGCAGAAAGTAGCTCTTGTGGCAGCCTTCAGTCGTGATGCGGATTTATATATTTTAGACGAACCAACTTCAGGACTTGATCCATTGATGGAACATACTTTTCAGGAGTGTATAAAAGAAGTGCAAGCAAATGGCAAAACAGTTTTCTTATCAAGTCATATTTTATCAGAAGTGGAAAAGGTTTGTGATAAGGTAGGAATCATTCGTCAAGGTAAAATTATTGAAACCGGTACATTAACAGAATTGCGGCATCTTACTCGAACGAAAATCACTGTTGTAACAAAAGAACCGATTACAAATTTAGAAACAATATCGGGTGTTCATCAAGTCACAAACCATAATCAGGAATGGAATTTTCAAGTAGATACGGAAAAACTTGGTGAAGTGATCCGGTATCTTAGTTCCTTCAGCATAGTAAAATTTGAAAGTATGCCACCAACATTAGAGGACTTGTTTATGCGCCACTATAAGGAAACTAAGCAAGCTGGGGGTGCTGGCCATGCTTGAAAATCTTTTTAAAGGGACCGGACCAATTACAAAATTAATTTTAAAACAAAACCGTTTTAAAATCGTTGCTTGGTTATTGAGTCTTGTTATTGTGACATTGGCAGTTGCGTCCGCATATCCGGGTGTATATAAATCTGAGCAAGATATAATGGCCTATGCTCTTACGATGGATAACCCGGCGATGATTGCCATGCTTGGTCCCGGATATGATGCAGCGGACTACAATACAGCATCCATTTTTGCCAATGAAATGTTGATTTTCACTTTAATTGCGGTGGCGGTCATGAATATTTTGCTTGTTAGCCGGGCAACGAGAGCGGATGAAGAGGATGGGCAAATGGAGTTAGTACGTGCCTTGTCGGTTGGAAAACTATCCTATTTATCTGCAAGTCTCATTATGGCAGTGATGCTTAACGGTATCCTCACAGTTCTTGTAGGTGCAAGCTTATCTTTATTAGATTTGGAAGGGATGGATTTGGAGGGGTCATTTTTATATGGCGTAATCCTTGGGGTGACCGGTCTTACCTTTGCAGGGTTTACAGCTTTGTTTGCCCAGCTTTCAGAAACGTCACGCGGAGCAACTGGTTTTTCATTTGCTGCCATGATTACTTTTTATTTGATTCGAGCCATCGGTGATACCGGGCAGGAAGGCTTGTCTCTTGTCTCTCCACTTGGCTGGGTTGTTCGTACCGATGTTTTTGTTGAAAATCATTGGTGGCCGGTGCTGTTATTACTGCTTTTGTTAGTTGTACTAATTGGTCTCACTTTTTACTTAAATTCGATTCGAGATATGGGGGCAGGTTTTTTACCGGAACGAAAAGGGAAAATACATGCTTCAACCTTTCTGCAAACACCAGTTGGTCTTGCTTTTCGATTGCAGAGAACAAATATTATTGCTTGGGGCATTGGTGTCTTTGTTCTTAGTGCTTCATTTGGATCGATATTAGGGGAACTAGAAACATATTTTGCCGATATGGAAATTTTACAGGTCTATTTACAGGGAGACTCGGGAACATCGATGAGGGATTCCTTTATTTCTTTACTTATGGGGATTATGTCCATGATTGCCTCTATCTCGGTTGTTATGACGATTGTAAAAGTAAAGAGTGAAGAAAGCAAAAATCAAACAGAACTTATCTATAGCCGAGCAGTATCCAGGAATAAATTATTGGGCAGTTATTTAGGTTTAGCAATTATAACAAGTTTTTTGATGCAGACATTTATTGCCACTGGTTTATGGTCGGTTGGTTCTTGGGTGTTAACGGATGAGTTGGATACAGGCACGATCTTCCTGTCAGCTTATGTCTATCTACCGGCAATTTGGTTTTTAGTAGCGTTAACAACACTATTAATCGGATTAAAGCCGAAAATAACAGGACTAACTTGGTTTTATATCGTTTATTGCTTCTTAATTATCTATGTTGGGGATTTGTTTGACTTACCGGAATGGGTGAAAAATTTATCTGTTTTCCATTTCGTACCATATATGCCACTGGATGATTTCGTCTGGTCATCAACCATTGCAATCACGATTGGATCAGTTATTGTCTCAATAATGGGTGTAATCGGCTATAATAAGAGGGATATTATTGGATGAAACTGAAGGGAGAACCGTTCTAGTTCTCTCTCCTTTACTGTTTCTTTCTAGTGACAAATATAAAATTTTAAGTGAAAAATGAAACAATCTTATATTGTACAGACAGGTTCATAGTTGTATCTTTTTGTGACATGTTATAATTTTCCTCAAAAATTTTTAAGTGTAAAACGAATGTGTCTTTACCTAAAATGTACAGACACCACATTCATGTTGCAATTGTTTTTATCACACATTTATGCTACATTAATAATAGTTATGTTCCTTTAGGAGGTAGACGTGTGCATACTTTTTTAATCGTATTACTAGTTATTGATTGCCTTGCTTTAATTGCTGTTGTCCTGTTGCAATCAGGGAAAAGTGAGGGCTTGTCAGGTGCCATTTCCGGTGGTGCTGAGCAATTATTCGGTAAACAAAAAGCCCGTGGAATGGATTTAGTTCTTCAACGGATTACAATTGTCCTTTCAATCATCTTTTTCGTATTGACCATTTTACTTGCTTATTTTGGTTATTAATGAATAAATCGATTCCTGGCCGCAATTGGTCAGGATTTTTTCTTTTAGAGAGAGGCTTTGCACTTTGTTTTACTTTTACCTTAAGATTTTGTAAGCTGAATTCAGGAAATTATTTCCCCGTTTAAGCGGAAGTTTCATTTTCCAGAGTTTAACTTTATCTTTTTTCGTAAAAAATACTTGTAGTTGTTTGTACATAGAGAGGAAGAATGGAATTGAAAATCGTTGCACCAAAGCCTTTTACGTTTCACAGAGGTCCAAGAGCTGTTTTACTATTGCACGGATTTACCGGGAATAGCGCCGATGTTCGAATGCTGGGAAGAGCACTTGAGAAACATGGATATACTTGCCACGCACCGATTTATCGCGGGCACGGGAAAGCACCGGAAGAACTATTGAAATATACTCCGGATGATTGGTGGGAAGATGTCGTCCAAGCATACAATGATTTAAAAAATATGGGTCATGATGAAATAGCGGTTGCCGGTCTTTCCCTTGGCGGACTTTTTTCTTTAAAACTTGGATACTCGAAGCCGGTAAAAGGGATTGTTCCTATGTGTGCCCCGATGTATTTTAAAAATAAAGATGTACTCTATCAAGGTGTTTTACAATTTGCCAGAGAATTTAAGGAAAAAGAAGGAAAAACGAAAGAACAAATTGAAAAAGAAATGAGTGCATTCGATTCTAAAGAACTGCAGCAATTATTGAAGGAAAATGAGCAGTTAGTCGATGAGGTGAAAACAAATATCGATATGATCTATGCCCCGATATTTATCGTACAGGCAAAAAATGACCAAATGGTGAATATCGATAGTGCAAAAATTATTTATAATGAAGTGGAATCAACGGAGAAATCAATAAAGATGTATGAAGAGTCGGGTCATGTGATTACATTGGATAAGGAAAGAGAACAATTGCATGAAGATATCCTTCAGTTTTTAAATAGCTTGGATTGGAAAGAATAAAAAAATCGAAAGGAGGTATTTACTTTGGAACAGCTAGCCTTAGTTGAAAAATTACTTGATTATATGAAAGAAGAAGCTTATAAACCGCTGACGGTAAGTGAGTTGGAAGCTGCTCTCGGAATTAATGACTCCAGTGAATTTAAAGATTTTGTCAAAACACTGGTATACATGGAAGAAAAGGGTCTCGTGGTTCGGACACGAAGCAACCGCTACGGTCTCCCGGAAAAAATGAGCCTGATTCGCGGACGAGTTTCCGGACATGCGAAAGGTTTTGCTTTTGTTATTCCGGAAGAACCCGGCATGGATGATATTTTTATTCCTCCCGGTGAAACAAATACCGCTTTAAATGGTGACTTGGTGCTTGCAAGGGTTACAAAACAGAGTTCCGGAGCGAGAAGAGAAGGAACCATTATTCGTATTTTAGAACGAGGAACGAAACAAATTGTCGGTACTTATACACAAAGTGCGAATTTCGGTTTTGTCATTCCTGATGATAAAAAATTTAACGGAGATATTTTTATCCCGAAAGAAGCTTCGATGGGGGCGGTGGAAGGACATAAGGTTGTTGTCAACATTACCGTTTACCCGGAAGGCCGAATGAGTGCGGAAGGGGAAGTCGTCCAAATTCTTGGGCATAAAAATGACCCGGGGGTTGATATTTTATCGATCATTTATAAACATGGATTGCCTATGGAATTTCCGGATGAGGTGATGGAGCAAGCTCAAAACACGCCGGATATCATTACCGAAAGTGAGCTGGCAAACCGCCGTGATCTCCGCGACCAAGTGATTGTAACGATTGACGGTGCCGATGCAAAAGATTTGGATGATGCGGTTACTGTAACGAAATTGGAAAATGGTAATTACAAATTAGGCGTCCATATTGCCGATGTCAGCCATTATGTAACGGAAGGAAGCCCGATTGACCGTGAAGCGTTTGAACGAGGGACAAGCGTGTATTTGGTTGACAGGGTCATTCCGATGATTCCCCATCGTCTGTCGAACGGCATTTGTTCTTTGAATCCACACGTTGACCGCCTGACATTATCTTGTGAAATGGAGATTGATGAACATGGCACAGTTGTCAGTCACGAAATTTTCCAAAGTGTGATTAAAACAACGGAGCGGATGACTTATGCGGACGTTAATAAAATTTTAGTCGATAAAGATGAAGAAATTCGGAAAAAATACGAGTCGATTGTCCCTATGTTCGAATTAATGGAAGAATTGGCTTCCATTTTACGTCATAAACGGATGAACCGGGGAGCGATTGATTTTGATTTTAAAGAAGCAAAAGTGTTGGTTGATGAAGAAGGACACCCGACTGATGTCGTCACAAGGGAACGGTCGGTTGCTGAACGGTTAATTGAGGAGTTTATGTTAGCCGCCAATGAAACGATTGCCGAACATTTCCATTGGCTCGAGGTCCCTTTTATTTACCGAATTCACGAAGACCCGAAAGAGGATAAATTACAGCGGTTTTTTGAGTTTATCACGAATTTCGGCTTGATTGTAAGGGGAAAAGCCAATTCCGTTCATCCTCGTGCTTTACAAGAAATTCTCGATGAAGTCCGAGGCAAACCGGAAGAAATGGTCGTTAATACGGTAATGCTCCGTTCGATGCAACAGGCGAAATATTACCCGGAAAATTTGGGCCATTTTGGATTATCAACCGAGTTTTATACCCATTTTACTTCACCGATTCGCCGGTATCCTGATTTAATCGTTCATCGCTTGATTCGGACGTATTTAATTGATGGGAAAATTGACCCGGCCACTCAGGCAAGATGGGATGCGATGTTACCGGAAATCGCCGAGCATACATCAAAAATGGAGCGGCGTGCAGTCGATGCTGAACGCGAAACCGATGAATTGAAGAAAACCGAATTTATGTTGGATAAAATCGGTGAGGAGTTCGATGGCATTATTAGTTCCGTAACAAACTTTGGTCTATTTGTTGAACTGCCGAATACGATTGAAGGACTCGTCCACGTTAGCTACTTAACCGATGACTATTATCATTATGATGAACGGCAATATGCGATGATTGGCGAGCGAACCGGTAATGTTTTCCGAATTGGCGATGAGATTACTGTTCGCGTGATTAATGTTAATAAAGATGAACGTTCGATTGATTTTGAAGTTGTCGGCATGAAGTCCACGAGACGTTCGGAGCGAAAAGAAGCGCCAAAAATCGTTGTTGCCAATCCGAATAAAAAACCGCGGAACGGTAGCAAAAACGGAGACAGTCGCTCAGATAAGAAACCGAAGAAGAAAAAGAAATTTTATGAGAATGCTCCTAGTGCAAAACGGAAAAAGAAAAAAACAAGGTAGGAATCATTTTAGGTACGGTCCAAGTATGGCGATGTTGGGTATTACAGCTTATATTTCACCGAATGTCGTAGGAATCAATTTAGGTACGGTCCAAAGGCGAGGGGCTGTGCCTATTTAGAATTTGATTGGTTACAAAATTGCATATTTCTTATAAAGTTAAAGATAAACCCGTTTGAAAATGCTTAAATGTTCTCAAAGAAAATTTGCTTCCATCACAAATTGCTTTTCTCCCCGTTTTTTGCTAAAATAAATGGTTACTGGGGGAATGCATTATGCCAAAAGGAAGAGGAAAAATCGTTGCCCAAAACAAAAAAGCTTTTCATGATTATTTTATTGAGGAAACCTATGAGGCCGGAATCGTCTTGCAAGGAACAGAGATTAAATCCATTCGTGCAGGTCGTGCCAATTTAAAAGATGCATATGCCCGGATTGAAAAGGGCGAGGTGTTCTTACACAATATGCACATTAGCCCATATGAGCAGGGGAACCGCTATAATCATGACCCGCTGCGAACAAGGAAATTGCTTTTGCATAGAAAAGAAATTAATAAATTAATTGGTGAAACGAAAGAATCCGGATATTCCCTTGTTCCGTTAAAAATTTATTTGAAGGACGGTTTTGCTAAAGTGGAGCTTGCTTTGGCTAAAGGTAAGAAAAAATACGATAAACGAGAAGACTTGAAGAAGAAAGAAGCAAAACGGGATATTGAACGAGCATTCCGGGAAAGACAAAAGATGTAAACCGAAACAAAACATTCCATTTGTTTTTTTAGTTGTTTTTGCTATAATAAAGATGTCGCAAGGAAAGACCAGCGACAAAAAACAATTGAATAGTAGCTAAGTAAAAACTATTCCATAACTAACCTATACAACATGGGGACGTTAAGGATTCGACAGGAATAGGTCGAACTTAAGCTGCGAGTCGAGTCGGCGAGCTCGTAAATAACGCCACGCCAATAATAACTGGCAAATCTAACAATAACTTAGCTTTAGCTGCCTAATAAGCGCAAAGCTGCTCCTCCCTCCATCGCCCACGTGGTAGGGTCAGGGGCTCATCTGAGTGGGATACGCCGGTAGCCTGCCGTCTGAAGGCGAAGGAAGAGAACAATCAGACTAGCGTTCACAGAGCCTGTCGATAGGCCGAGTGAATCGCGAAATGCCAATATATCGACTACACTCGTAGACGCTTAAGTGCCGATATTTCTGGACGTGGGTTCGACTCCCACCGTCTCCACCATACATATTTGGTGGATATTCTAGAGTTTTTTGGTTCTTTAGCTTTTTGTTTGTTTACTTCTGTAAAGGGTAAAATTTCTAAATTTAAGTGATAAGGGTGTCACAACCTTCTCCAATATGAGGATTGAAATTTGGATAACCGAATAAACAATGACAGACCAGTCATAGCGGCTGGTCTATTTTATTTGAAAAAATTTTTCTTCAAAGAGAAGCTTATTTCTCAACTGGTTCGAATCATACTTCCCGTTTCTGGCAGTAACTGATTCATAGTGATTGAGTATAAACTAGGATCTTAAGCACTTTTGGTTTACTTTTAGAAAAGGTTTTTTTGTTCTAGTATGTCGAGAACTATAGTTTTATTTTTAAAATTAGTTTACATAATTGTTAAATTGTGTATGGCAAAATAAAAGTGCAGAGCTTTGCAAAGGAAAAATGCAGAGTCCTGCACTAAATTTTTGTGCATAAACAAAAAAAGACTTGCCAGCCACCCCAAGTCCCACTACAGTAATTGTGTCAAGCAATTGGTAGTGGAGGTAAGAAAGGATGCTAGCAATGTCTGATATTAATTGTATCAAACATTTAAGAAATAACAAAGGTTTATCTATTTCAGAAATACAAAGAACAATGGGAATTAATTGGCGAACAGCTAAGAAGTATGCGGATGAAGATCAACTCCCTAAACAGAAATCATTTAAAAAGAAAGGGATGATGTATGAGGAAAAGTGGGGAGAAATTGTTTCAGATTGGCTTTTTGAGGATTTGAAGTTAAGGAAAAAATTAAGAAGAACAAAGAAACCACTACCGTCGCATAAATGATATCTGAATTTTCAGTTTTATTTTTTCTGGACTTTAGAGAAAAAACGAAAACACCTAAGCGAGGGTAGTAGACATCCATTTTTTTACTATAACCTATGACTTGTGCAACAACGACTGGCAAACCTTTATGGGACGCCGTTTCCTTCGATTTTTCGTAACCAAATGTGAGCGGATTTCCACAAAGAAGCCTTCAAATAGCGACTAATTTGTAAGTAACTGCGTTCGCTATTCGTGTTCAACTGAGCTAAAACATTCAGACAGTACACTATCATGGCTACGTACACTTGATGATGTACAGCTTGTTCACTGTGACCAAAAGACTTTTTAATGTTCAGATGTTGTTTCATCCATTTGAAAAAAAGTTCGATTGCCCAACGTGATTGGTAGATTTCTGCAATTTCATCTGTGTCAATGTCAAACCGATTTGTCAGTAAATGAAGCTCATTTCCTTTTGTATCTTGCAATTTGAGTAAGCGAAACACGTTTTCAGAACGATTTTGTGGTGTCCCAATGACAACCATTTCATCAGAGAATACGGGTGAATCTTCTGGTAACGAAAAGGATTCTAACACTCGGACAACAGCGTTTTTACGCAAACGGGTCACAAAGAAATAGCCATCTTCCGTCATTTGATCAAAGCGCCTATAATCCAAGTAACCACGATCAAACACGTACATTCATTCTTTGTTATCCACGAATACTTCTAGTTGACCACGATCATGTTCGTTGGCATTCGTGAGTACGGCTTTATCTGGATAGGAGAGTCCATTTTCCATAAAAACAAGTCGTAAGTGAAGCTTTACTCCTTATTTTGTTTTTCGAAACTCTGCCCACTTATGATTGGTCAAATGAAGCGGTAATGTACTCGAATCAATGATTTTCAAAGGCGTTGTCACTTTTCTTCTTGTTTGGAAATTGGTTTTCCGATGAATTTGTGCCACTAAATCGAGAAAAATCGTTTGAAAGAACTCAGTTGGGATGGTATTGATTCGTCTCCCTAACTGTGAAAAACTAATCGATTCCAATCCCGTTGCTCGTTGTAATTCTTCTAAAAAGACAGCGTCACTCAACGCCCGTAAACTCTCGGTTTCATGGAGTTGGGCATACAAAAGCAGTTTCATAAATGAAGCCATATAAAGTTTCTTGGTATAGTGATTTAATTGATGTGTTTTCACTAGGTCGTTAAATAATGGATGATGAATCGGTGAAAACCATTGTTCAAATAATGTTTTTCGTGTAAACTTATCCATGGTTTTGTCCTTTGTATTGGATTTGGATGGTTTACTACCACCCAACCATTATAAAGGATTTTTTTGTGTTTGGATTATATTTCAGAAAATTCGGTTTATTTAAAGGTGTTAAATTATTTTAATGCGACGCTAGTGATGGAAAATATGTTCTTGATAGACGTTCACATCAATCATATCGTATTGTTTGCGAATGTCATCGGGGATGTAGTTTTGAATGGATGTAATGTCATGATCGATAAACAGCCTTTTCCCCGAAATGTCGCGCGTAAATCCGCGCACGCGATAATCAATAATCATAATATCGGTTTCAAATGAGCGAATTAAATAACCGAGCGTCTTTAATGGTGAAATTTCCCCGCACGTTGCGACATCAATATCAGCGCGAAACGTACTAATTCCGTCGTTCGGATGATATTCTGGATATGTATGCACGGTAATATGGCTTTTATCAAGAGCGCAAACGATTGCTTGCGGCACAGGTGGCTCTTCTTTTGGAACTTCAATCGGACTTTCAGATATAAGCATCGTCACGCTTGCCCCTTGAGGAACGTAATCTTGCTTGGCGATATTCAAAATGTGCGCTTCAATCATATCCGACACGTCTTTTAAAATGTTCGTCAACCGCTCCGCATTATACACTTCGTCAATGTATGCAATATATGCTTCCCGCTCGCTTGCGCTTGTCGTGTAACAAATATCGTACATATTAAAGCTAAGCGATTTCGTTAAGTTGTTAAATCCGTGAAGTTTCATCATATATCTTCCTTTCTTTTTTTCTTATGTTGCCCCGTTTGTGCGAAAAAAATTGTAACTTAGCTCACAAACTTATATAATGGAACTTATATAATGGACGGAAAGATCGGAAGGAGGAATGAAGGATGCATGCATCAATTTCATCATTAGTTATCGTTCTTGTTGTCGCTTTCCTTACGCCACTTTTATTGCACCGTATTCGCCTGCACATGATTCCTGTCGTTGTAGCGGAAATTGTGATAGGGATTATCATCGGAAAGACGGGATTCAATATTGTTGAACAAGATATGTGGTTAGAGACGTTATCGACATTAGGATTTTTGTTTTTAATGTTTTTAAGTGGGTTAGAAATTGATTTTTCTGCCTTTGCGAACAAAAAGAAGGGGAAGGAAGAAAAAGAGCCAAATGCGTTTTTCGTCGCTTCTATTGTATTTGTCGGCATTTTTCTCGTGTCGCTCGGTCTTTCTTACATATTTGTTTGGCTCGGTTACATCGACAATGCCTTTTTAATGACACTCATTATTTCTACGATATCGCTTGGCGTCGTCGTCCCAACTCTCAAAGATGCGAAATTAATGAAAACAACGAGTGGACAAACGATTTTATTAATTGCGGTTATTGCGGACTTAGTAACAATGGTTCTTTTAGCTGTATTTGTATCGATGCATGATCCGAGTCACGGAAATGTATGGTTGTTGCTTGGATTGTTTCTTGTTGGTGTTATTTTTTACTTTGCAGGTAAATATTTTAAAAAGCGTTCGTTTATCGAAACGATGGCAAAAGGGACAATACAAATTGGTACGCGTGCTGTATTTGCGTTGATTATCGTTCTCGTCGCGCTATCGGAAGCGCTTGGTGCGGAAAATATTTTAGGTGCGTTTCTTGCCGGTGTTCTCGTTTCTTTACTGGCGCCAAATCAAGATTTCGTTCATAAGCTCGATTCGTTCGGCTACGGCTTTTTTATTCCGATTTTTTTCGTGATGGTTGGTGTCAATTTAGATCTTCGGCCATTGTTTACGCAATTCGATATTTTATTGCTTATTCCGCTTTTATTTGTCGCACTTGTCATTTCTAAAGTCGTTCCGGTGTACATATTGCGCATTTGGTATGATCGCAATACAACGCTTGCGGCAGGGTTTCTACTCGTTTCTACTTTGTCGCTTGTTATCGCAGCGGCAACGATCGCAGAGCGAATGGGGATGATTGACGAAAATATGAAAGGCGCCTTGATTTTAGTCGCTGTGCTCACGAGCGTCGTTTCACCGATTATGTTTAAAAAGCTGTATCGCGTGGAAAAAGAAGAACGAAAAAAGATGGTCAAATTGATTGGTACAAATCAATTTACGCTTGCAGCTGTTCGTGATTTGTCTCCAGATGAATATGAAACAACGCTATACCATATTCGCCAAGACAAAATTGAACAAACGGAACACATCTTCCCAATTGTCGATATCGATGATTATTCATTCGAAACGTTACAAGCACATGAGGCACTAACAGCTGACGTTGTCGTCGTTTTAACAGGTAACGAACAGACGAACGCCCAAATCGCAACGTGGGCAAAAGAGCAAGGAACCCCGCGCGTCATCGCCTTCGCAGAGTCACCATCGGTTGTTCAACAACTAAAAAGCATAGACGTCGAAACGATTTCTCTTGCCCTCTCAGCAGGAGCGATTTTAAAAGTGTTTATCGAATCACCAAACGTCGTCCATATGTTAACACAACGAGATATCGCGCTTCACGAAATCGAAATGAACAACTTGGCTTATCACGGTGTGCTTCTCCGCCAATTCCCGTTTTTAGGTGACTGTATCATCGTCCGTATTTTCCGTGGACACGAATCGATCGTTCCACACGGGGATACTGAGATGCGCATGGGTGACCGCATGATCGTCACCGGTTCAGAGGAATATGTGAAAGAATTGCGGGAGTTGTTAGAGGGGGAGTATTGAAAACCGAGGGAGAAATCCTCGGTTTTTCCTTTTTTAAAAGATAAGAAAGTATAAAATTTCGTCACATCCACAGAGCTATCACTGTGGTATTTTTAATATATGGAGAAAAATATTTTGAAACAAATCTTATTCGATGAACATCAACATTGGGAAGCCTTCAAAAAGAAATATGGAGCGAGAATCCGTC
>NZ_JAJCHL010000058.1:0-20770 GCF_020554505.1 Caldibacillus sp. 210928-DFI.2.18 | reverse complement strand
AATTTTAACAAGAGGTGCTGTTGATTTATATGCGTTGTTTGAATGGGGGCTTACAATATATCTCCTGAATGGTGGTCATTCATGAAGGTTATGTTTATACATATACTTCTACACCAGATTTAAATTCAATAGTTAGTTTATCATCATAGACCGTTATTTTCTCTATAAGTCTCCTTACTAGTTGCTCATCATACTCCTCAAGGAGGATGGATTGTTCATTAATGAATTTTTCCATATCTTCTAGCCTTTGCTTGGAGCCCTTTTTGCCAGCTTCTTCTGCTAAAGCCTTATGCCTTTCCTCTCTGAGCCTGTAAATCTCATCGGCTATATCGTTATAATCTTCTTTGGAATTGGCCAGCCTCAAAAGGTCTTTTTGTAATTCCTCTAGCTTTTTATCTATCTCGGAAACAATATTATTGTCCGTTTCACTTATCACTGTTTCTATATTTTCCTTTAAGATAGTTAAAAAGCCATCCTTTTGCCCTATTAGTTTATTAATTGCATCAACCGTAGCAAGGCCTATCATATCCTCCAGCACAGTTCGGGAATGACAAGTTAACCCTGTATTCTCAAGTCTACTGACGCATCTCCAAACAATCGATTTTTTACCTCGGTTATTCCAATGAACTCTACGGTATATTTCGCCACACTCTCCACAGAAGATAATTTGTGAAAATACATGATTTGAACTAAAGTTTCTTTTCTTTCCGCTAGTACTTATATGTCCTCTACTTCTACGAACTAACTCTTCTTGTACCTGCATGAAAATTTCACGCGGGATAATGGCTTCATGGTTATTCTCTACATAATACTGAGGTACGATTCCGTTATTCACAACCCTCTTTTTTGTAAGAAAATCTACCGTATAAGTTTTTTGGAGCAGTGCATCACCAATGTATTTTTCATTGCTTAATATTTTCCTTATAGTACTGGTATGCCACCTTTTTTCCCCTCTCCCGTAAGTATGCCATCAGCTTCAAGTCCTTTTTTGATTTTATCCATACTTGAGCCTTCAAGATACTCTCGGTAAATCCTTTTGACTATTTCAGCTTCCTCCGGCACAATTACTAATCGCTTATTTTCATCTTTGGTATATCCTAAAAACCTAGAACAATTGACCATTACCTCTCCCTGTTGGTATCGGTATTGATAGCCAAGCTTTACATTCTGGCTTAATGACTGGCTCTCTTGTTGCGCTAAGGATGCCATAATGGTAAGCATAATTTCACCTTTGGCATCCAGTGTATTGATATTTTCTTTCTCAAAATATACCGCAACATTTTTATCTTTAAGTTTTCTGATGTATTGTAGACAGTCCAAGGTATTTCTAGCAAATCGGCTTATTGATTTGGTAATAACCATATCAATTTTCCCAGCCATACACTCATCAATCATTCGATTAAATTCGTCGCGATTTTTTGTATTTGTGCCGCTGATACCATCATCAGCAAAGATCCCTGCAAATTCCCACTCTGAATTCTTCTTGATAAACTCTGTATAGTGTTCAATCTGCACTTCGTAACTACTAGCCTGCTCATCACTATCTGTAGAAACTCGGCAATAAGCAGCGACCCGAAGTTTTGGTGTTTCATCTTCTTTTCGATTGTTGCCTACACGTTTTATTGCAGGTATAATCATTACATTTTTATTAACTGCCATCTTGCTGCACCTCACTTTCTATTAAGCTATATACAAATTCCGCTTGTGTAAAAGGATTTGTATACTTCTGAATTACTTGTCCTATGGAAAACTTCTTATAAATAGTAGGTTTATCTTCTGTCTTGGGTTCAAAGATTCTGCCTAGCTTTTTTGCTCTCTTTAACCTCTCTGCTTCTGCTCTTTCGTATGTCTCTTTATCAATGATGGCAGGGTAATAATCATCACCAAGATAACGTTCATTTCTTAGCATCCTTCCAGCAGTTCCATGATAAGCATCTATTCCAGCAGACTTTGCTGCGACCAATAAGGAAAGGCCTGATAAGTAACCCTTATACAAATTCCTAACACCGGTCCGATTGATAATTATCGAACTCCATTAACCTGATAAGTAACCCTTATACAAATTCCTAACCCTTTCAGCTTTTTCTTCATCGATAACTGCTATTCCATTCTCTATCCTATAGCCATAAGGCGTATGCGCCACTTTTCTCACATCCTTTCCCTTAGTGTGATTCCACATTTCAGAACAAAACCTATCTCTACCCTTGAGAAAACGATAATTTTTTCAACATAATTATTGAAAATTTGCTCGCTAAAGGTATCTATCATTTCAGCCTTATTTGTAAACTTTATTAAGTTACTGACTTCCTGCACCTTTGATAATTCTCCATTTAAAGCATGAATTAAAGCTTCTTTTTGCTCCATATAATTATCTGCTTCCATTTGCAGTTCATTGTTTTCTCTGTTAAAAAGTGCAGGTTCTAGATACCCCTTTGCCATAAGCTTTACAAGCAGTTCTCTCTGTTCTGCATTTTTTTCAATTTGCTTCTCTAATTCCTGAATTCTTGCAAGGTCATCTGAGTTGCTCATTCCACGCAAAGCATCTAATAGTGGTTGTAGAATAAGTTTTCTGCCGAAAATCAGCTTGTTCATCATAGTAACAAAGGCCTTCTTTATATCCTCATCTCGAATAAACTGCATTGAACATTCAGTTATCTGCTTTAAGTATTTACTGCAACACCAGGCTACATATTTTCTTGTGCCGGATGAATGAATTCGTCTTTTAAAGGTGCTACCACATTCCGAGCAAATAATTTTTCCCGAGAAAGAATACCGGTTTTGGTACTTATCATTACGCTTTTCTATTCCCTTTTCTTTTGCCCTTTGATTTAAGGCAGCCTCTACTGCTTCAAACACTTCATGGCTGATAATTGCCTCATGGTGATTTTCTATTAAATATCTGTTTTTCTCACCATAATTGGTGCGCTTATTAAAACGGGAATCTGTATAGGTTTTTTGCAGTATAACATCCCCGGTATATTTCTCATTTTTTAGAATTCCTCGAATTGTTGTAGCAGTCCAACGACCACCTCTTTTGGAGGGGATACCCTTTTGATTAAGATCGTCTGCTATTTTTTGTGTACCCTTGCCTGATAATACTTCTGCGAAAATATACTTCACAATTTCTGCTTGCTCAGGATTTACCACCATTTGACCGTCAATGTTGTCATAACCATATGGTGGGTAAGAAATCTTAAAAGTTCCGTTCTGAAATCTCCTTTGAATTGCCCACTTGTTATTTTCCGAAATGGAGATTGACTCACTTTCTGCAAGCCCGCTTAATATAGAAAGCATCAACTCACTTTCCATTGATTGGGTATTGATATTTTCTTTTTCGAAATAGATATAAATCCCAAGGTCCAACAGTTTACGAACCATCTCCAAACAATCCGTAGTGTTTCTCGCAAACCTACTAATGGACTTTGTAATAATTAAGTCAATCTTCTTGTTTTCGCAATCTGATAGCATTCTAAGAAGTTCTGACCGGTTTTCTTTTTTGGTCCCACTTATCCCCTCATCATAATACAAGCCAACATATTCCCATTCTGGGTTTGCCTTTATGTAAGTCTCATAATGGGATTTTTGTGCTTCTAGGCTCACTAACTGTTCATCACTGTCCGTAGAAACACGACAGTAAGCAGCTACTCGTAATTTGGGCTTGATAATTGATGTACCCTTATTCCCATCTATTTTTGTTATCTTTTTCATCGACTCACCTCCTTTTTGGTAGGTCACATATTACCTCTGAAACCCTTATATATCAACGACTTCAGGGCATTATCTCTGCTAAAAAAGGAGAGAAAGTTTGGCGGTTGAGTGCGTCTATCTTGTTGAATTCTGCTTCCGTTATTAAACCTTTTCGGAGCATCTTTCTAAGTAATTTCTCTGCCTGAATATAATCAAACTCACGCTGTAGCTGCTCCTGTGACATTTTCTTTAACTCGATGCTTTTGTCTATAACCCCATCTGAGATCTTCATAACTTTTTTATCCTCATGCTGATTCACGTAGAATCACCTCCTACCTAATAGCCGCGGGAACAGGTCGAAGTTGAGGATTTGTAAAAATAAAATAACTATTTTCTTCCGTTCAGCGATGGCCGCTAGCTAAAATTTTCCAATCTGAAAATAGATTATCTAAAAAAAGTAAAAGAGAGGGAGCGGTTTGACTTCGCTCCCTCTCTTGTTTCCTGCACTTTTATCAACAACAGTGTCTATTTCACTCAATAAATTATTTGGACAACCGTTTCATCAGCGCTTCTCTTTCTGCTTCAAATCCCGGTTTTCCAAGCAGCGCAAACATATTCTTTTTATAGGCTTCCACTCCCGGTTGATCGAATGGGTTCACCCCCAGCAAGTGTCCGCTGATGGCACAAGCTTTTTCAAAGAAGTACACCATTTCTCCGAAAGTGAATTCATTCTTTTCGTCCAGTTCCACTACCAGGTTCGGCACTTCCCCGTCGACATGGGCCAATAAAGTCCCTTGGAACGCTTTTTTATTCACTTCATCCATCGTTTTACCGGCCAAGAAGTTTAATCCATCGATATTTTCCGGATCTTCTTGGATGGTGACTTCGATTCGCGGTTTCTTCACTTGCAAGACCGTTTCGATCAGAAGGCGACGGCCTTCTTGAACGTATTGACCCATGGAATGCAAGTCCGTGGAAAAATCAACCGATGCCGGGAAAAGCGATTTTTGATCTTTTCCTTCGCTTTCTCCAAACAGCTGTTTCCACCATTCGGATACATAATGAAGGGAAGGTTCATAATTCACCAGCAATTCGATGGCCTTTCCTTTCCGGTACAGAATGTTTCGCACCGCAGCATATTGATAGCTTTCATTGGTTAAAAGATCCGGATGATTGTATTTGCGTGCAGCCGCAGCGGCTCCTTCCATCATTTGATCGATGTTCAGTCCGGCTACGGCGATCGGCAAGAGACCGACAGCGGTTAAAACCGAATATCTTCCCCCGACATCGTCCGGAATGACAAAGGTTTCATATCCTTCTTGATCGGCCAATTTTTTCAAGGCGCCTTTTTCCTTGTCGGTGGTGACGAAAATCCGTTTTTTCGCTTCTTCTTTTCCGTATTTTTTCTCCATGTAGTCCCGGAAAATCCGGAAAGCAATCGCCGGTTCGGTCGTAGTTCCGGATTTCGAAATCACGTTGACGGAGATGTCTTTTCCTTCCAACAGCTCCAGTAAATGAGCCATATAAGTCGAACTGATATTGTAGCCGGCAAAATAAATTTGTGTCTGATCGTTCATTTGGTTATGGAAGCTATGGGACAACGCTTCAATCGCTGCCCTTGCCCCCAAGTAAGAGCCTCCGATGCCGATGACCACCAAAGCATCCGAGTGGCTTCGAATTCTCTCCGCCGCTTGTTTGATGCGCGCAAATTCGTCCCGATCATACCGGAACGGCAAGTCCACCCAGCCCAGAAAATCAGAGCCGGGTCCCTTCTTTTCATGAATCATCATATGAGCGACTTTGACAAATTCGCTGAGATTTTCGATTTCGCTTTGTTTCATAAAGGATAATGAATTTGAGTAATCAAAAGAAATGGACATAGCTTACTCCCCTTTTCTTGAAA
Organism: Caldibacillus sp. 210928-DFI.2.18; assembly: GCF_020554505.1. NCBI lineage: Bacteria > Bacillati > Bacillota > Bacilli > Caryophanales > Bacillaceae > Caldibacillus > Caldibacillus sp. 210928-DFI.2.18. The sequence goes on along the minus strand of NZ_JAJCHL010000058.1, from coordinate 15,180 downwards.
TTGTTCTCCATTGATCAGGTCAGATGTTAAAATCTTTCCTTTTATCATGGTTCTTTATTTGCCGCTTGCTTTTTCCACCGCATGTCCGCCAAATTCATTGCGCAAAGCGGCGACGACTTTTCCTGTAAAGGTATCGTTTTCGAGCGAACGATATCTCATCAATAAGGACAGGGCGATAACCGGTGTGGCCGTTTGTAAATCCAGAGCCGTTTCCACCGTCCATTTTCCTTCACCGGAAGAGTGCATCACGCCTTTGATGCCGTCTAATTTCGCATCTTTCGAGAAGGCGCGTTCGGTTAATTCCATCAGCCAGGAACGAATGACGGACCCATTGTTCCATACTCTGGCAACTTTTTCGTAGTCAAAATCAAAGTCGCTTTTCTCCAACACTTCAAATCCTTCTCCAATGGCGGCCATCATCCCGTATTCAATGCCGTTGTGGACCATTTTCAAGAAGTGGCCGCTGCCCGGTTTACCGGCATATAAATAGCCGTTTTCCACAGCGGTATCCCGGAAAATCGGTTCCACGATGTTCCAAGCTTCGGGATCTCCCCCTACCATATAACAAGCCCCATGGCGAGCTCCTTCCATGCCTCCGGAAGTACCGGCATCCATGAAGCGGATGCCTGCTTCTTTGAACTCGTTGTAGCGGCGAATCGACTCTTTATAGTGGGAATTCCCCGCTTCGATCACAATATCGTCTTTTTCCAAAAGCGGCTTCAGGTCGCCGAGGACGGAATCCACCACACCATGCGGCACCATGATCCAGACAATTCTTGGCTTTTCCAACGAGTCCACCAGTTCTTGTAAGCTGGAAGTTCCTTGAGCGCCATATTTTTGGATTTCTTCCACCGCCTGGGGATTGACGTCATACGCCACCACTTCGTGGCGATGGTCGATTAAGTTTTGGCCTAAATTCAGCCCCATTTTTCCTAAACCGATTAATCCAATTTTCATCTAAATACCCTCCTTCACTTGTTTTCCAATCGTAGTTTCTGATTCTTTTTCCATCATGCGGGGAACCCCCCGCCTATTGGTTTTACCACCAACGAAATCCGTCCTCTGCCAATAATTGTTGAGAGGCCTCCGGCCCCATGGAACCGGAAGGATAGGAATGGAGAGGAACCAGATTTTCTTCAAAGGCTTCTAAAATCGGTTGAACCCATTTCCAAGACAACTTTACTTCTTTCCAATGAGCGAAGAACGTCGAGTCTCCCATCAAAGCATCGAACAGCAACAGTTCATACGCTTCGGGCACATCCTTCTGATTCGCCGAAAAATCGACTTGGACCGGTTCGATTTGATCGCGGTGGACCGGATTTTTCCGATTGAGTTGGAACGAGACGCCTTCCACCGGATTGACATGAATCACTAATAAGTTTGGCTCCGCTTGTTGAGATTCAACCGTATGCGAATGTTTAAATTCAAGGACAATGCGGGTCGATTTTTCCTTCATTCTTTTTCCCGTACGGATATAAAAAGGGACTCCTCGCCAAGCATCGTTGTCAATCCATAAGCGTGCCGCCACAAATGTATCGTTCGTGGAAGAAGGAGGAATGCCCGGCTCTTCTGTATACCCTACAACGGGTTCCCCTTGAATTTCCCCCGGTCCATATTGTCCGCGAACGACATATTGGCGGACGTCTTCTTTCCGCAGTGGACGAAGATTTTCCAAGACTTTTCTTTTCTCCTTGCGGATGTCTTCGGCGTTAAAGCGGTTGGGCAGCTGCATGGCCGTCATCATCACCAACTGCATCATGTGATTTTGAACCATGTCTCGAATAGCGCCCGCTTGATCATAGTAGCCGGCTCTTTCTTCCACTCCCACCGTTTCACTGGCCGTAATTTGGACATTGGCAATATGTTGATGATTCCATAGCGCTTGCAGCGCCGGATTGGCAAATTTCAACGCTTCCAGGTTTTGAACCATCGACTTGCCAAGATAGTGGTCAATCCGATAAATTTCTTCTTCTTTAAAAAATCGGCTTAATTTTTCATTCAACTCTTGAGCCGATTTCAAATCATGTCCAAACGGCTTTTCAATAATGAGGCGTTTCCACCCTTTCGTGGACCCTAATCCACTTTGGTGGATATTTTTCGCAATCACGTCAAAAAAGGTTGGCGCGACGGATAGATAAAACAACCGATTTTCAGGAATATTTAATTCTTTCTCACGCCGTTGAACCAGTTCGAGCAAAACATTAAACCCTTCTGCATCGGTTACATCCAAACTGCAGTAGCGGAAGGCATTCAAAAACTCTTCCTTTCGGGAATCATCCATAACGGGACGTCTGGAAAATGTTTTGATTGAATCCTCCACCAGCGCTTGAAAATATTCATCCGTCCAATCTCTTAGACCAACACCAATGACGGAAAAGGAATCTGGCATTTTTTGATCGAGAAATAAATTATATAAAGCAGGGAATATTTTCCTTTTCGCTAAATCCCCTGACGCTCCAAACAAGACCAAGCTCATAGAATTCATTTATCATCCCTCCTGATCAAACAGACTCTAAAACGTTGGATCCCCTTGTTTTGAAAACAGGCGATTTCATTTTTTCCATACTTGACCAGATAGCAAGACCAAATCTCTGATGAATTGGATCTTTTTTTCATTTCGGTCATTTCTCTCACATCCGACATCTAAACTTTCGTGAGAATGTGTACGAGTTAGTTTTCCCTTTCATATTCAAACGATGCCTATTCAAAATAAATTCTGCCTTCCAACGCCTTAGAGATAGAAAGAACATGCTTTCATGCATGCTTCATTGTTTCAGCAATGGTAAGTATAATACGTATCGATCGAATTTGTAAGTACGCACTTTTTAATCATATAGTTACAAAAACAATATATAGTGTAAATAAAAATACCTACTCATCTTTATAAAAGGTAATGTATAAGACCCAAATGGATTCCAAAGCTAGCGGCTTTTAAAGTATGAAGCCCGATTTTCGAAAGGAACATTTCTAAACAAAAAAGGCCACGAACAACAACCTTTACAAGAAAAGTTGTTGCCCGTGGCTTTTTCATATCTATATTTTTTTCATTCTGTTTTAGAATGAACTTCATTTATTAACGACTTCTTTTGTTTCTGTTGTTTCTGGATGTTGGCCAAGAACCGTTTCCATATAATTTTTTCCCCATTGATACATGGACTCAAGAATCGGCATCAAGCTCTTTCCATACTCTGTCAAAGAGTATTCTACTTTCGGCGGAACAACAGGATAAACTTCGCGATGAACGATAAGGTCTTCTTCCAGCTCACGCAATTGGTTCACCAGCATTCTTTGTGTAATGCCGGGCATAAGAGCTTTTAGTTCGCTAAATCGCTTAGTTCCCTCTCTGCCTAAATGCCATAAAATCAGCATTTTCCACTTTCCGCCGATGACTGCGAGCGTTAATTCTTTTTCACAATTGAACGTTTTTTCGCGCATACGCGTCATTCTAATCACCTCCAACATGTATTATAGCACACGGTATACTTTTTGACACTATGTAAAAATAAAGTGCGTACTTTTAATTAAATACAATACGCTGTATACTAACGACTGTAGCCGGGGATCAAAAAATCCGGCCAATATAAAGTGACCCATTGGGCATACTACTAACGTGTAAATTATCAATAAATCAAAGGAGTGAAAAAAGAATGGAATTACAATTAGCATTAGATTTAGTTGACATTCCAGAAGCAATAGAAATAGTAAAAGAAGTTGAGGAATATATTGATATTGTCGAAATCGGTACTCCGGTTGTAAAAATTTGGGGGCTTGAAGCCGTTAAACAAATGAAAGAAGCATTCCCAAATCTAAGAGTATTAGCTGATTTAAAAACAATGGATGCCGCTGCATATGAAGTGATGAAAGCATCCGAAGCCGGCGCCGATATTGTGACCGTTCTTGCAGCTGCTGAAGATTTAACCATCAAAGGCGCTGTAGATGAAGCGAAAAAACAAGGCAAACAGGTCCTTGTTGACATGATCGCCGTGAAAAATTTAGAAGAACGTGCAAAAGAAATCGATGCTATGGGCGTAGATTACATTTGCGTTCATACCGGCTACGATCTTCAAGCAGTAGGTAAAAACTCTTTTGAAGATCTTAAGAAAATTAAAGCTGTCGTTAAAAATGCAAAAACAGCTATTGCCGGCGGTATCAAATTAGAAACACTGCCAGAAGCTATTAAAGCACAACCAGATCTTGTCATTGTCGGCGGCGGTATCGCTGGACAAAAAGATAAAAAAGCTGTAGCAGCTAAAATGAAAGAAATGTTACAACAAGGTTGAGGCCTATGAAGACGACTCAATATTTAGGTGAAATCTTAAAAGAGTTAAGTCGTACGGTTGATCTCATTTCGGATGAAGAAGCAGAAAAATTGGTAGATAAAATTCTCGAATCCAAGAAAATTTTCGTAGCCGGCGCCGGCCGATCTGGATTTATGGCGAAATCTTTTGCCATGCGAATGATGCACATGGGATTAGATGCCTATGTCATAGGCGAAACCGTCACTCCCAACTATGAAAAAGAAGACCTTTTAATTATTGGATCGGGTTCGGGAGAAACGAAAAGCCTAGTTTCCATGGCAGAAAAAGCCAAAAAAATCGGCGGAAGCATCACAGCAGCCACCATTTTCCCCGAATCGACCATTGGTCAACTGGCGGATATTACTGTAAAGTTACCCGGATCACCAAAAGATCAATCGGATAACGATTACAAAACCATACAACCAATGGGGTCGCTTTTCGAACAAACATTGTTATTGTTTTATGACGCCATCATCTTGAGAGTCATGGAGAAAAAAGGATTGGATTCCAATACGATGTTTGGAAGACATGCTAATTTAGAATAGAGTTTCCTCTCTCGAACTTTTAGAGACCGTAAATGGTTCTTAGAACGATTTGCGGTCTCTTTTTGTAGAATAGTTTTCATATTTTATTCTTATAATGAAGCGATCCTCCTTCCCTCCCTTTCCCCTTTTTTCTCTTTAGAGGAAGAATGACAAGAAGAAGCACGCATTTTTATTCTAAAAACGGAGTTAAATAGGTTGTATCAACTGATATTTCCATTATAAAATAAAAGAAAATTTATAATTTTTTGTTTTATTTTTAAAAATGTGATATAGTATAAATGGAAAAGAAATGCTGTGTTATATATCAGGTATGATGATCATCAATCGTTGAAGCGGCAAAAAATCCGACGATCCGCTTCTATGAAAACCGGCATCGTGGCATCATCAGCAAATCTACCTGATTGGAAACGGCTGAAACTATAAAAATAGGAGGTGCTAAGAGCAGAGATCAATAGGAATTTTCAAGAAGTCCCATAGGGATTTCAACTTTTTGAAAGGAATCTTTTTTCTATTAGACTGGCATTCTATTAGATTAGAAAATCTTTACTTTAAGAGAAATTTTTAAAACAGACTTTTTGAAAGCGTTTAATAAGCTAGGATTAAATCTTGACACTGCGAAAACAAACTCTTTCTTCGCAAATATCAGTTCATATTCATGTGAGCTTGTTTGTATATGTCAGCAAAGATTCACACTGTCACATCCGATGATGCAAGGCATAAACTAATAAAAAAATAAAATCAGAGCATAAAAAAAGAGCCTGCAAGGGAAGAACCCCTACAGGCTAGATAATCTAACAGTTTAATATTTTATTTAGGAATCTCGATGATTTTTAACTCGCCCCATTTGTTAATCATACTTAATAAATGCATCCGTAAAGCCTGCCTTTTTAGCTTTAGCAAGCTGTGCCTCAGCATTTGCTTTGACAGTGTATGCACCTATTTGTACACGATAGTATTTCTTTTTCGCTGGTTCTGCTGATTTTTCTTCTTCGCTTAGAAGTTTCTTAACATCTGCTCTAAAGGCATCCATAGTCTTGCCATGCTTAGGAAACCAGTGCATAACATCCGCATGGTTACTGGCTATACCTTGCTTATAGCCTTCACTATGACAGATGATATCCTTCTCACTTAGTCCATAGAGTTTGCAAAGATGTACACAAAGCTCTACTGCTTCCTTATAAACAGCAGAAAAATACGAGGCATCGGTCAAACCGTCCTCGCAAATTTCAAATCCAATATGAGAATTGTTTGCAGTTCCTCCAGCATGCCAACCTCGGTGATTCCAAGGCAATGTTTGATAGGTTGCAATGGAACCATCTGCTAATTTACCAATAAAGGCATGGACACATACTTGACGGCCTCCAGGTTTGTCTTGATTCCAATGGTTGTTATATTGGTTCTTGCCTAGCAAGCCATCGTCAGGGCCAACATATCGTTTGAGCCACGGGTTGTTAGCTCCAGTTGAGTGAACCATGATGCCCATCGGCAATATTGTTTTTCCTGCTTTGAAACAGGCATTATTTGTAAGTATTAACTTATGCAGATTCATTACGGTCACCCCACTAATCAAGAATTTGTGTCAGATGCAAGAGCCACAGGGTATAGATGATAGGTAAACTTCAAATCACAAAAAGCATTCGCCGATGTTCCATCACTTCCCATACTGATATACAATCCATAACCAGAAGGCACCCGGCTTTGACGCATTTGAATATGAATATGCAACCAAGCGTTTGAACTATCAGCACCTATAGGTGTGCTACGTGAGATTCTGGTAAAGTTCACTTCATCATTTGATATATATAAGTCTAGTTCTTTTTCACTTGTATCTGATTGGCGGCAAAGGGTAACTAAATGACAATCATAAGCTGTTGGATAAAGCAATCCACCCTGCCCGCCTATAACCACGCTATTAATAGGTAATATCGTGTGCAAAGGACCACGGACACTGTTTACACCGCCTGAACCCGAGACATTACCCGGCAAAATATATCTTGAATAGGCCGAACGGGTGAAGTCACTAATAATAGCCGTTGCTGTGGATGAGAGAGGTATTGCGGAAGTCACATTTTCTGCTCTTTCAAGTAGAAAAAGGCTCTCACCTGCCTCAACGGTAGTACTACCTATGGAAAACCTCTGACTTGTCCAATAAGCTGTACAAATTGGGTTTGGATCAGTCCCAGTTCCATAGGCAATTTTCATTTCGTCATCAATGCCCCTTATAGCTCTAGCAAGTGTCTTAACTGTATTACGAAGGGTGTCTTGAATTAGAACCTGCACATTATTTGCAGCTGGACTACCCAAAGCTGAAACGAAGGTATATGTTATCATGCCAATCACTACATTGTTTCCATTTGCTATGTTGTTAAATGTGATGGCTGCTCTCCGGCTAATCATATCCGGTGCACTAGCTGTTTCTATTGGATGCAAATGGTTGAGTAGAATACCTGTTCGCCTATATAAATTTTCGCGGGTATCCTCAACCAAATTGTGTGTTGTATTTAGCAAATCATAGTTGTTGTTTAATAGATTGTAAGTGAGGTTGAGCAGATTATTTATTTCATCAATATCCAGTTCAGCTAAAGCTGAAAGCACTTTATTTAACCATTCCTGTGCAGGAGGTTCTGGTGGTTCAGCAATTCCATCCACAAGAGCATCCTCGACTATGGTTAGTATTCTTGTGCTCTTTCCAACCACATCACCAAAAATAACCCTTATTTCAAGCCGACCAACACCAACAAATGATGTGTCCGTTGCATTGGGCTGCCATGTAAGGACAACATCAGCGTAGTTCGTGACTACCGGATATGCAACCCCATCAGGCCTTTTGTAAATCGCATTTAAGGAGGCACTTGAGATCTGACGCACAAGGTTATGTTTTTGATATTCTAGAACCACACGATCCTAGCCGCAAAGACAATTACCCTAAGGCAGTGGGTTTAGCAAAATTCGCAGAGAAGCACTGGGATAAATTTGGCAGAATACAGCTTATTAGATTAAAAAAGGGTGTTGATGGGCGCGAACATTTCTATCGATTAGATATGGGAAAAACAACGACTAGGAATAAAGTTCGTGGCATTACATCAAACGAGGAGCTTGATAGAATCTTCGATACAGATGCTGTAAGAGAGGATTAAATAATACATCTATCCTGTCTCCTCAACCCCTATAAAAAATCTAACCTATCAACTCAACCCTATCACTTTCAAGGCAGTTGATATGTTACCGCAAACAATAAAAATAAGGGTTTTCTGACATTATTTCTTCCGGCAAAGTAACCGTGAGAAAAACCTAATGTCTGGAAACCCTTTATTTATCAGTATTTTTAGTAGAGCTACTTCTCAACCCTTGACATCAAGACAACACACTCAACGTGTGTAGAATGCTGACTGTAGATAATTCATATCGAGAGAAGTGGAATTCACCTGATACAAAGTTTGATATTTTTCCCAGTGATTTACCCTGAAAATTAACATATAAAAAGAGAGCCTTAAAAAAGGCTCTCTTCTTCTGATGATGGACATTTTCCTCTTGGTGTATACAACACCAAGCACCATCTGTTATATATTATGAGTCAAGATCTTAAAAAATAACCATAATACGTAAAAAGAGAAGATAAAAATCTCCTCTTCATTCTGAATATAAACCTTTTTCCTCTTATCCTAACTAGGATAAGCTCTATCTGTATCTTTATTAAAACATAACCTAGGGAAAAGGTCAATACTTATTTACTTTTTAATGTCTGAATTGCTTTAATTATTTCTTCGTTTTTTGTGATTCCAAGTTCTTGCTTGATTTCACTCAGAACTTGATTCAAATTTTGTGCGTATCTTTCCTTTTGTTCGAACTTTCGCTTTTCTCGAATTAAATGGGTGTAAGTACCTACTGATTTCATTAACGCCATATCTACTTTCTTAAGCTCAGAGTTCCTTAATTTATCAATACTATTTCCAATTAACCTTGCCTTATGAACCACTTTTATCTGCCCTAAATCAATTGTTCCAGTGACATTTGGATTTTGAGCTCTATTAATTGGTACAGCAATTGGAAGATCTATTGTAGCATTAGTAATAGGTGCTACAATCGTAGTAGGAGAATGATCATTACCTTTTTGATTTTGAATGATTACGACTGGTCTTTTTTTACTCTCTTCATTTCCTATATTTTCACCTAAATAACACCAATAGACTTCCCCTCTGTAAATCACTTTATTATTATGTAGATGTGCATTCGCTTGTATTCTAAATTTTCGAATTGTCCAATCTAACAATTTCATTGTTTTATCCGGATCGAACTGATTTAATCTATTTGCCATTCTTTCAATTAAAGATACCATTCTCTTTATGAGTGCCATACTTTCACCTCGTAATATCTAAACTATAAATCTACAAAAAAATAGATTACAATACAACCAATAAATGAATAAAGATTAAAGCGAGTTTTGATAATTTCAACCTAAATACTAAATCATAATTAATTCGGTTTGAATACATGGCATAAAGGAAGTTAATGAGTCTCAATCAGAAAGGCAGATTCTACTTTAAGTTAGAAGCCGCCTTCTGGTTGGTTGATTCAATTTCTAATTCACAAATCCTTCACAACTTCTTCATCCAAAATTGCTTTTCTCTTCTCCCAATCCGGCATCAAAGAATAAAGCATTTGATAGAAGTTTTCACTGTGATCGTTGTACTTAAAATGAATGAGTTCATGTAGAACCACATAGTCGATACAGTATTTCGGTGCCTTTATAAGTTCTGAGTTCAAAAGAATTGTATTCTTATCGATTAAGGCAGAACCCCATCGTGCTTTCATCAACCTTATATCAATTTCTGGTTTCTCTACTCCGTATTTTTGTACCAATGGATACATTTTTTCAAGCGACGCATTGAATGTTATTTGGGCTTTTTCTCGATACCATTCGTCCAGCAGCTTTGCCTTTCGGATAACATTATCAGTGTCCTTCACATACAAATAGATGAAGCCACGGAAGTATTTTACCATTTCTTCTTCCGTTGCCTTCTGAACCCGTAAGCGATATTGTTTTCCCAAATACTTAAATGTCTCGCCACTTACATATTCTCTTTCACTTTGCTTTAAAGGCTGAACGTCTTTAAATTGCCCCACATTTTTGAGAATCCACGAGCCTTTTGATTTTACAAAATCAGAAATAAAGTCTAACGGTACTCTGTCATTTGCAGTAACCTCTATCGTCATATCCGGTTTGACATTGAGGTTTACATTTTTCACGTTTTTACGTTTCAGAACGAAATCAATGACTCTATTTGCGTACTCGATCTGATGTTTTTCCATTCTAAAACCTACCTTAGTAACGTCTTAGAGCAACCGTTTTGATTTGCTCAATGATTTTATCAATCGTATCAAAGTCAATATCCAAATTGTGCTTTTCTTTAAAGTCAAATAGAAGGTCATCCAGCTCTTGAGCAATCCGATTGTGAATCTCCAAATTATCATGCCAATCGACTTTTTGATGTTCTTTTACGATTTTATCCATTTCGGATGCCAACTCACCTAACGTATTCGTATCATAACTTGCAGCCGTTTCTTTCGTTTCACTCAAAATGTCCTTTGTCACACCATAAAAGGCTTGTGCATTGCGATTTTCTTTAATCACGTTAGGATATTGTTCCGTTGTTTGACCGCTCTGATAATCCTTCATAATATCCTTCATACGGTTCAAATATTCAGCTTCGGAGATCCTTTTGTCTCGATATTCTTGTATAGCTTCTTGAATTCGTTCAGAGAACTTTTTATAGTAGGATGGATTTTCATCCCATTTTGCATGAACACTCTTAGTTAAACGTGTCCGAATCGCATCCGCTTTGGCACGTTTGGAACCAAGTCGTTCAATTTCCTCTTCAAACGCCTTCGTATTTAAAATATCTACAGGATTTGTAATTCGAATGACTTCTTCTGCAGAAATATAGTTATCCATTAACTTCTGCATTTTTGCCTCATATTCTTTATGGTCAATCGTATCTGAGTAGCGTAGCTTTACACTCTTACGTAAATCTTGGAAAAACTTAAAGTCTTTTTTGTACTTCTGTAATTCTTCAGCAGGTAAAGCATTGTAGATCTTTTCAGATTCTAATGCAATACCTAGATTTCTTCCAAAATTACTTAATACATTGTAGAAATTTTCTCTACGTTCTTCATTTTCCAACCATACTTCATACTCTTCTCTATCATTCTTGTTCTTGATTGGTGCAAATATTTGAATTAGATCTGAATAGTATTGCCTTAAAGATCCAATGATACTTATAACATCATAAATCGCACCTTTTAAATCTTCTGGATCAAAGTTTTCCAATCCTGCACCAGAATACATTTGCATGGCCTCATCCAGTTTATCTAAAAGGCCACGATAATCTATGATTAAACCATAATCTTTTCCTTCATAAAGACGATTAACACGTGCAATTGCTTGAAGAAGAGTATGTTCTTTCATTGGCTTATCTACGTAAAGAACTGTTGCTCGAGGAGCATCAAAACCTGTAAGCAATTTATCAACGACGATTAATAGGTCAAGCTCATCACCATTGACAAACTCATCTTTAATCGCATCTTCATATTTTTCAGGTGTTCCATAACGGTTCATCATCCGTTTCCAGAAACGTTGAATTTTATCCTTTGATTCCTCATCTACTACTTCATGTCCTTCTCGCTGGTCAGGTGGAGAAATTACTACTGCACAGTTCAAATCACCTAATTCTTCAAACGCCTCTAAATAGCGAATCGCTTCAATTTTACTATTCGTTGCTAACATCGCTTTAAATTGACTACCTTGTGTCTTGTAGTTTTCCAAAAAGTGCTTGTTAATATCTTCGGCAATTAAAAAAATCCGTTGTTCAGAAGAAGCCAATTTTTCATATTTACTCCATCTTTGCTTTACTTCTTCTTTTTGCTTATCGTTTAGATTTCTTGTAATCATTTCAAGACGAAGGTCGATCGCCTTTTGATTAACGGATTGCTCCACCATTTTTCCTTCATATAATAGTGGGACAATGGCCTTATCTCGAACCCCATCAGCGATTGTGTACTTATGAATGAGCTTCCCAAACTTTATCATTGTACTTTTTTCTTTCTTCATTAATGGGGTTCCTGTAAAGCCTAAATAACACGCATTCGGAAAAACTTTTTTCATTTTAACTTTTTCCGACAGAAGTCTCCCATCCTCAAGGAATGTGAAGGGCGATAGCCCAATGAGTAGGTGGGAGATGAATGTCGGTTGGCGATAGCCAAATCTTATGATAAACTGAATATATCATATGTTTCTTGATAAGTGGCTATATGGGGGTTGAGTGGACAAATGAATAGGCGAGAACCAAGCAGATTCCTTCCACTTGTAAAATAGCCAAGGTAGAAATGTCGGATATCTAGGGTTGGGACGACCCGAAGTCACGCTCAGGGAGACGAAAGGCGGCTTTCGTCGCGGAACTGAGAAGCTCCCACTTCAAGCAAAGCTAAGTGGGAGTAGTTCACTATGAAGTTCACCGTATTGCGTACGGTGCGACTCATCAACGAGTACAAAAACATCCCTTGATTCAATCGGCTGTTGCTTAACGGAAGCTGAATCGAACTTGTGAACTAATGTTGTCACAATATCAGCGTTGTTATCATTAATAAGATCCACTAAATGACCACCTGAAGTTGCTCGGCTCGCTTTTAACCTTGTATGGCTAAATGTTTTATGAATTTGTTTATCCAACTCCACCCGGTCAGTTACGATAACAACCTTTGGATTGTAATCATGTAATTCTGACAAGATATACCTAGCTAACATCACCATGGTGAGTGACTTACCAGAACCTTGCGTATGCCAAATCACACCACTCTGGCGATTACCGTTTTCATCCCGTTCTTCAATGGTCTTAATGATTTCTTTAATGGCAAAATATTGTTGATAACGTGCTACTTTCTTTATATCTTTATCAAACAGTGTAAAGAATTGGGTAATTTCAAGCAGTCTCTCAGGATGAAACAGTGAGATGATATTCTTATCCTGTGTAGTTGCGAGTCTGCCCTCTACCGTTTGTTCCAACCAAGACTCAAGCCACTCCTCTTTTTCCTCTTGCCAAATGGACCAAAACTTCTTCGGAGTGTTACAAGTCGCATACATGGTTTCATTTTTGTTTGTTGCCATGACCAATTGGACGAACTTAAACAAATGTGGAACATAATCTTTTCCTTGATTGCGAATCATTTGACTGATTCCCTGGCTCATGGAAATAGACGCTCGTTTACATTCAATAACAGCAAACGGAATGCCATTAACGAATAGGACAATATCAGGACGAACGGTTCCACGCCCATCCATCCGTTCGACTTCAAATTCTTCCACCACATGAAATACATTATTCTCAATATTTTTCCAGTCGATATATTGAATCGTAAACGACTTCTTTGAACCGTCTGGCAAAAACTCTGTATAACTCCGCCCATTCATGACCGTTTCATAAATAGCTTCATTTGTCTTCACTAATCCATTGGTTAGAGATTCGTCTAAATCCCGAATCGCTTGTTGAATATTGGAATCATTAAATTTACGAATTTCTCCTTTATATTCATAGGAATTTAATTCTTTTAGCTTCTCCTCTAAAACTCTTCTTAACAAAACATCATGGAGATTCGTACGCAACTGATTTGCCTTTTCAGGTGATACATATTGATACCCTAATTTTCCTAGCACTTCGACTGCGGGTACTTGACTAATATACCGTTCATCATATCTCTTCTCCCTTGGCACGTTTACACCTCCATTTTCAAGAAGGAAAATGTGAGTGAAGGTATTACACCTGCACTCGAACTTTTCCAGTTAAAAGTAATTGCATAAGGCCTTTTTTTTGATGTTTAAGTTCAAATAATTCTTTTTGTAATAACGTTATATTATCATCGAAAACAGTTATAACTTTTTCAATTGCATTTTGTTCTTTAATTGATGGTAATTTTACAACTGTATCATGTAAATCTTTATATTTATAAGCAACTCTTGTTCCACCTTGAATATGTTTAATCATATAACGCCTAAACATATTTGAATTAATTAACTCCTTTAAAAAGGTTGAATTAATGTAAGCCCGAAATAAAAAAATAAACGTACCTTCACGGTACGTACTACAAATAACCGTAAAACCATGATTTTTTAATCAGATTTACGGTTATTTTACACATTCTGCTTGGATCGTTTTTGACCAAGGCAAATAGTTGTTTATAATTTCTGGATTTCTATGAATATCTAAATTTGGTAGGTCTCTCAGTAACTTCACTAGATACTGGTAGAAATCTACTCCATTCGCTTTAGCTGTTTCTGCGATACTTAGACAGATTGCGTTTGCTTTCGCACCAGCTTCACTTACGGAAAATAACCAATTTTTTCGACCAATTACATTCGGACGGATGGCATTCTCAGCGGGATTGTTATCAATTTCTATTCGTCCATCATCCAAGAATGCTTTTAGTCCATTCGCTCGATTTAGCGTGTATTCAGCTGCTTTAGCGAGCGCATTTTTTCCGTAGAATGGTGAGTTTTCAACCCAGGCAAGAAATTCATCAACTAACGGTTTCGAGTGCTTTTGGCGTTTTTTTCTTCGTTTACTTGGGGATAAGTGTTTAAATTCCCTTTCAAGACGAAATAATTCATCGCAATATTTTACACCAATTCGTCCGTTTTTACTGTCTGCTTTTAACCAATAACGTCTTACATGGGCCCAGCAATTAGCGAAGGTAATCCCTTCAATTTTGTCATAGGCTGAATACCCATCACAGACAATCGTTCCCGAATAATCTTCAATGAATCCTTCAAGAACGGATCGTGATCGTGATAATGAGCTGTGAAACAGAACGATAGCCGGACCTTGACAGGGCACACTTCGAAAAACCCAGTTATAAGCATTAGATTGGCCAGATTTTCCATCCGACCGATTGATAATTTGTCCATAAGTCTCATCGACGTGTAAAATGGACTTCTCCAACATTATATTCTTCATTCGCTCATATACGGGCAAAAGCCAGTCATGTGATGCTCGAATAACCCAATTAGAAAGGTTTTTATCATTCGTATTCAAGCCATAACGTTCCCACTCCTTTACCTGCCGGTAAAGGGGCAAGTATTGCACAAATTTATCATAAATTACTTTGGCAAGTACACTCGGACCAGCAATGCTTCGTTGAATCGGAGGTTGAGGTGATTTGCCACGTTTAATTTGGGCCTTTTGAGATAAATCCGCTTTGCAGTTTTTACATTCATATGCATGTTCAATATGTTGAACTTTTTCCATTCTTGCAGGTATAAATTCAGCCTCTTCACGTACGATTGTCGT